>JANNRY010000154.1:0-15381 GCA_031401935.1 Betaproteobacteria bacterium
CGGGCCGGGTCGCGTGCTTGCAGCCGGTTTTGTCGCTCTCGCCGTCGGTAGCGCCCTTACTCCATACATGAATACCTCGGCTGGTCTGATTTTTTCAATCGGCATCCTGAGCGCGGCAGGCGGTGGTGCCTGTAGTTTCGCAGTCTTGATTGGCGCGGTCGCGCAACGGCTTCCTGCCGAGAATCGCGGCATGGCGTCAGGCATCATCAATGCGGGCGGCTCGCTTGGACAGTTCATGTTCGCCCCGATCTTGCAGAAGCTCATCAGTGGATTTGGATTGATGGCGGCGATGTGGTCCGTGGCGATAGTAACGCTCGCAGCATTACCACTGGCGCTTGTGCTGCGTCGTAAACGTGCTGCGACTCACTCAGGCAACACATCAGACCCAGACTCAGGGCCGCAGGCAATGGCGCCGCTTGCGGTCACTGAGCAAACAATGACGGCTGCATTGAAACAGGCCCTTACCGATCGCAGCTATCTGCTGCTGCACGCCAGCTTTTTAACCTGTGGATTCCACATCGCTTTTCTGATGACCCACTTGCCGGGCGAAGTACAGCTCTGCGGCCTCCCTGCGCAGGTCGCAAGTTGGTCCCTGGCAATTATTGGTCTGGCGAATATCGCTGGCAGTTTGGCTGCGGGATGGGGCACGCAAAACTACCGCAGCAAATACATTTTGTTCTGGATGTATTTTTCGCGCGCCGTCCTGATCATTGTTTACCTACTTGCACCGAAGACGACGACCACTTTCTATCTGTTCGCCGCAGGCTTGGGGCTAACCTGGCTCGCGACGGTGCCGCCCACTGCAGGTATCGTTGGGAAGCTATTCGGTACGCGCTATCTGGGTACCCTGTTTGGCTTGACGTTGCTTTCGCATCAAATCGGCGGATTTTTTGGCGCGTGGCTGGGAGGCATTGCCATCACCGAACGCGGCAGCTACGATTGGATGTGGTACGCCGACATTGGCTTGGCGCTAGTCGCAGCGGTTTGCAATTTGCCGATCAAGGAAGCGCTGATTGTTAAACCAACCATGCAAGAAAAAGTGGCTTAACCTGCTGCACGAGTGCAATAGAATCAATCCCATACATAACCGCTATCTCGATATGAGACGTAAGTTTTCCAGTATGTAACTTCGTCACTCTTCAGGCAAACTAGCTGCACGATAACAAATCACTCCCGGAGGAACCCCTATGCAACGCGCACAATACACAGAACGCGGACCAGTCCCGCAAGCCTCCATCGCAGCCGTCGAATTCACATTGCCACCACTTGGCCCGGGGCAAGTGCTGATCAAGGTGTTGGCGGCACCGATCAACCCATCGGACGTGCTGACGCTCACCGGCGTTTACGGCATGTTGCCACCATTGCCCGCCATCGGTGGCAATGAAGGCGTGGGTGTGGTCGCTGAATTGGGGCCGGGCGTGACTTCTCCTGCTGTCGGCCAAACGGTATTGCTGCCCGTCGGCGCTGGTACCTGGGCTAGCCACATGGCTGCCGAGGCGGGCAAACTGATGCCGCTACCAAATGGCGTCGATCCGCTGCAATTGGCGATGATGACCGTGAACCCGCCAACGGCGTATCTGATGCTTAAAGAGTTTGTCGATCTGCAGCCAGGCGACTGGGTGATACAGAATGCCGCCAATTCCGGCGTAGGCGAATACTTGATCCAGCTTGCCAAAATTCGCGGCTTGAAAACCGTCAATATTGTTCGACGTGAATCCGCCGTTGCTGCCGTAAATGCCATGGGCGGTGACGTCGTTTTGGTCGATGGCAGCGATCTGGTCAAACAAGTCTCCACAGCAACAAATGGCGCGAAAATTCGTCTGGGCATCGATGCTGTCGGCGGTAAATCGACTGATCATCTTGCTGCATGTCTTGCCGAAAGTGGCGTGCTAGTAAACTACGGCATGATGAGCGGCGAGGCATGCGTGGTTTCTCCGTCGACATTCGTCTTTCGCGATATAACGCTGCGCGGATTCTGGCTGGCGCTGTGGTTTCGCAAAGCGACACCGCCGCAACAAATAGCGGTATTCAGTGAACTGGCAAAATTGATTGCGACCGGAAAATTGAGTGCGCGCGTTCACGCCACTTACGACATCAGCCAAATCAAAGAAGCTGTTGCCGCCGCTGCCGCAGGCGAGCGAGATGGCAAGATTTTGATCGTTCCGAAAGACTGAGCCACTCTGATCAAAGCAGCGTTACACTTTCTTTTCACACAGGAGAGATGAAAATGAAAACCACTTTTCCAATCGTCGCGTTCGCACTGTTGCTCTGCGCTTTCAGCGATCACGCAATCGGTAAGACAAGCTGTGAGTCAGTCGTCGCACAAATTGAAACCAAGCTCGCCGGCAAAGGCGTGACGAAATACACACTGCTGATCATGCGCAAAGATGAAGCCACTGATGCTCGTGTAGTCGGCACCTGCGACGGCGGCGCCAAGAAAATCATTTACAAGCGCGGTTGATGGCGCCAGAAGTGAATAGTGCCGTACTGTCAGGGCGCGCTCCAAAAATTCATAAAACTCGAGCATTGGCGGGCATCGCAGGCTATTTAAGGCTGAAACTGCACGTAGATAGGCGATCTACGTTATTTTTCCTTTAAATCCGCGAGCGTGCGCAAACATAAAATCAGTACGTCAATCCGGCGACCGAAACCCATTCTCAATCCAGGCAAGCGCTGATGCCTCAGTAAGTTTGAAAGAAGACGCCACACGCACATGCGCCAGTGGCGGTTGATCGCGCTTGCGCGCTTCAGTCGCCGTCAGCATTGCATACGGATGCTCTTCATCGGGAACAATGTCGAGCGTGACCGTCACCTTCGCGCCCTCAGACACAACGACAACTTTCTTGTGTAACGTCGCGTGCAGGTGTTGCTCATGCCTGCGCCGAACTTCATACGCAGTTTTCACTAGCGTATGGAATGCGGTCGCGTCCAGCGGTTTCGGGTTCTTTTTGTCGCGACCCATTGTCCACGGGCCGACCAGCGCGGGCTCCGGCTCGCCGTCCTTGGTCATCTCCACGGCCCAGCCATCGTCATCCTCATTTTTGATGACGCGTGCGGTCCAGCCATCGTCAACCCAATGGCGCGGGTCCTGAGGGCTATTTGGTGTGGGTGCCACGGTAGCGGTGTTGGACATATTTGGTGATTTCGACATAAAAATGCGGCTTGATTATCGGGACAGATATTAAACAACAATTCTTGCCAGCACCGCACAGCTACACCGCAAATTACCGCGCAACAAACCGCGCTATCATCCTGCCATGGCCAAGAAAACGCTAAAGCTATTTGCCACGCCCACTGACTGCGAGACCGCCTTTTACGATGCGCTCGAACGTGCCGATCTCAATCTGATGATGGCTGTTTGGGCGGATGAACCGGGCATCGTTTGCATTCATCCGCAAGGGCCACGGCTGGCGGGGCTAACCGCGATTCGCGCAAGTTTTACCGAGATGTTTTCACACGGCTCCAACGCGAAGGTAAGTGTCGGTGAATTGCGAAAGCATCAGGGACAAACGCTCTCAATTCATAGCGTTTATGAAACTTTCACGATACCGGCGCGTAAAGAAGCCATCCCGCCGGTGCTCGCGACCAACGTATACCTGCTCACGCCCCACGGCTGGCGCATGATCCTGCATCACGCTTCGCTTTCGCCACAGGGCACGACGATTGAAGAGCAGGGTGTCATGCGGATTCTGCATTGAAGGCTCCAGGCAATAACGTGGCAGAAAGTAGATTTCGGCTGAACTCTTCGCGCACTGTTGTCGTTGCCGCCGCCCTCGTCAGCCTGCTGCTAATGCCGGTGTTCTCGACAGCCGGCGAGCCTCTCAAAATCGTTCGCACCGCCTATCCATCTGCCGAAAATGGTTTTGACTGTGCAATTGAATCGGATGAGTTCACCAGCACGCTGTGCGACAACATTTTCGACACGCTCCTGCAATACGACTATCTGGCACGTCCGATCAGAATGCAGGGGCGGGCCGCAATGTCTTTGCCCGAAATTTCTGCCGACGGCAAAACCTATACGATCAAGTTGAAACGCGGCATCACGTTTACCGATCACCCCGCGTTCAAAGGCAGGAAACGCGAACTCATCGCGGCTGATTACGTTTTCAGCATGAAGCGCCTGCTCGATCCGACCAATCGTTCCAAATGGCAGTTTTTGCTCGACGGCAAAATCGAGGGTCTCAATGAACTTGCCGAAACCGCCAAGAAAACCGGCAAGTTTGATTACGACAAGCCCATCCGCGGTCTTGAAGCCGTGGATGCACACACGCTGGTGATTCGCCTGAAAGCGCCCGACTACAACATGACCTACATTCTGGCCATGCCCGCGACAGCGGCGTTTGCACGCGAAGTCGTGGAGCAATACGGCAGAACTGTTGCGGAACATCCGATTGGTACCGGGCCGTTTCGCCTGAAAGAGTGGCGTCGGTCATCGCGGATTACGCTCGAAGCCAACCTCGACTTTCGCGTCGAATATTTTGAGTCCACAGCCGACATCGACAAAAACGACGCCGCGACTGTCGCACATCTCAAAGGTAAGCGCCTGCCACTAATCCAGCAGATTCAAATCGACGTCATCGACGAAGACCAGCCGCGCTGGCTGGCTTTTGTGGGCGCGGAACACGATTTCATTCGGCCGATCCCGCCACCATTGGCCGACGCCGCGCTGCCCGGCGGCAAGCTGGCACCCAATCTGGTTCGTGCCAATATTACGACAACCCCTGACGAGGGTGCGTGGTTGACGTACACGACATTTAACATGGAAGACAAAACCATCGGCGGCTACACGCCTGATCGCATTGCGCTGCGGCGCGCAATTTCGATGGCGTTTCCCATTCAAGACGAAGTCGACATCATTGAAAAAGGTCAGGCCCAGGTCGCCTGGAGCCCCATCGCACGAGGCATGGCCGGATTCGTCGATGAAAGGGCATCATTCCACGAATACAATCCTGCGCGCGCCAAGGCGTTGCTCGACACCTATGGATTTATCGACCGCGACGGTGATGGCTGGCGCGAAATGCCGGATGGCAGCCCACTGGTAATTGATCATGCCTCTGTGCCCGACCAGCGCATCCGCAGCCGCAACGAATTATGGGGCCGGGCCATGGAACGCATCGGCATCCGCATGACGTTCAACAAGGTTGAAAAGCTGCCGGAACTGCGCAAGCTGGCGACTCTCGGGAAAATTACGATGTTCAGCTACGGCTGGATTGCCGATTATCCGGATGGCGAAAATTTTCTACAGCTGTTCTGGAGCAAATCGATCGGCGGCCCGAACTACACGCTGTTTTCCCGTCCCGAATTCGATGCTCTGTACGAACGCATCAAAGTGATGCCCGACTCGCCTGAGCGCACCAAGTTGTATCAGGAAATGGTGCACATCCTGTGGGTATACAATCCTTGGCGCGTCAATACTCTGAAGCAAGGCACAGTGGCGATGCAACCCTGGCTGGTCGGCTACAAGAAGCATCCATTTGGATTTGAGCCATTCCGCTATATCGATGTAGACACCAGTAAATTGCCCGCACAACTTCGAAAATGAATGGCATGTCGCCAACCAAAATCCAATTGCTGTCCCGCATCCTGACCGCCCTGCTGGTGATTGCGCTGGGTTGGCAGTTGGCATGGTGGACGTGGCATTTCATTACGCCATCGTTGCGCAACGTTTCCGTCACCTCACCAATCAATACAGCAGCCGACATTACCCTTGGCCGACAGCTATTCGGCGATGCCGGGCCTGCAACCAGCGCCATCAGCAGCGGCCCGCAAACCGGCATACGACTCAAAGGTGTATTCGCGGTTGACGGCAAAACGCTATCTGCTGCTGTGCTAAATATGGGTGGGCGCGATCAGGCCGTACGCATGGGGCAGGAACTATCGACCGGTGTTACGCTAGCCGAAGTGCATCCCGATCACGTCATCATCAGTCGCGCCGGAGTGCGAGACCGCATCGATCTTGACCGCTTCGACAGCCGCACGAAAACTGCAACCAACGCCGCCAGCGGCCCGCCTGTTACCCAGTTTCGATTGAACGTCGCCTCCACCGGCTCGAACGCGTACGCGCTCTCGCGACAGGAACTCAATAGCGTATTGCAAGACCCCCGCCAAATGGCGTTTACAGGCCGCATCGGCGCGGCTGCAAGTGGCGGGGTACGTGTGGAAGAAGCACCCACCGGCTCGTTGCTCGACAAACTAGGCATCAAAACCGGTGACATCATTACCGGCATCAACGGGCAGCCGATCAACTCACAGGGTGACCTGGTGCGGCTCTATCAGCAATTCGGCACACTCGCGAGCATCCGCGCGGAGGTTCGACGTGGCGGCGCGCCGGTGATGTTGTCTTACACGATTCAAAACTAAACGCTGACGAAAGCAGCATCAGTGCTTGTGTTTTGCGTGTGACGTGCTACCTACCCCCGCTTAGTCAACACCGCCTGCAAATCCCGCGCCGCATTGGTGTAATGCCCCACCGCGAAGCGTTTGGTTTCCATAGGTTGGTCGCGCAGTGATTCATCGAGCGAATATGAGTAGCGCGTCGCGAAATCGCAAATGAAGGGAACATGGGGAGTATTTTTGTCCCGCCAAGTCTTGTCCAGATAAACCAGATACCAGTGCGACATCGGCGGCCATTGGTGGGTTGGGTCGCCATAGGCGCTGGCATGGCTCCAGTCGGGCGTGATGATCTCGGCTTCTGCCCCCGGTTTCAGGACGCGCCAGACTTCATTGAAGAAGGTGATTCGTTCTGCTGCCGTGAGATGTTCAACGAAATGCGCGGAAAAAACGCCGTCCACGCTGCCGTCCGGCCAAGGCCAGGGTGCTGCGCGCAGATCAGCGACGACATCGACGCCCGGCAACGACAAACTATCCACGCCGACATGCCCTTCCTTTTTTTTCAAGCCACAACCTAAATCCAGTTTCATTTTTACTCACTACGCTCGGTTAATTTAAGATCAGCCATTCCTGTTTATGTGACTCTGTTATCACCGGATGAGTGCCGCCAAAAGGCGACCAATACGCTCCGGACTCGCCGATTGCGCCAGCTGTTCATGTTGACATACGAGTGATGCGTATTTCCAGGGCGCGTGCTGCACGTTGTCCAGCGTCCCACGAAATTTTTGTTCGAAAAGCGCTTTATAACGATGGTATTCAGCGTCGTTATTGCCCTTGGAAAAATGGATCAGCGGCAAATCCCGACACACGGCAAGGCGGTATCCCGCACAAAATGCCCGATAGCTGAAATCAACGTCATAAAGATGAAACCCATCGAAGGTTTTTTCGTCGAAGGGTAAAGACTGCGCGACCGCACGCCGACAAGCCAAAAAACATCCATCTAACGCTTTAATCCTATCCACAACAAGCGGACCGACTCCGTAAACCAGCAACCGATACTTCCCATCGTCGGTTTCCGGCGCGGCGGTGGTGCTGAATACATAGGGGTCGCCGGCTGAAATCCAGTTGCCATCAATCAACTGCGTGGTGCCACCGACTCCGATGAGATCGAAATTCTGCAAATGGCCCTGAATTAGCTCGGCAGCATTTGGCGGAATGAGCTCGATATCGTCGTGACTGAAAATAATAATGTCACCCGTTGAGCGCGCAAAGCCGCGGTTGTAACCTTCACATAGCGACTTTGCATCGGGAATCAGGATGAATTCATAATCCTGAGAGGCCAAAACGCGTTGAAAATGCGCTTCAATGCGTTTGCTTCGCTCGGGGCGATGACTGCAAACAATAACTGAAAATTTCACTTTCGCTCTTTCCGCTTTTATTGGCGGTTTAATATTAGGAAGTCTTTCGGTATATTCGCGCACTGTAGGCGGCTGCAATCGAGACATATTTTACTATCTGATCCGGGCATGTCTCCATGCGTACCGCTGTCATGTTGATGACGTACAATTAGCCATCCCTTCTCTCGTAGAAACCTGTGAGCGCAAAAAAACTCAACCTGCATCCGGCACGTTCGGCAATGATGATCGCCGTAACCGCCGTCGTATTGTCTATCAACCCCGCCTTTGCTGACGATAGTGTCTCGCTAAGCTTCGTGAACGCCGATATTGCGTCCGTCGTGAAAGCAGTCGGCGGCCATACCGGCAAAACTTTTATCATCGATCCGCGCGTCACCGGCACCGTGAATATCATCTCGCAAACGCCAGTCAGCAAGGATATTGCGTATCAAATACTGCTTTCGACATTGCGCGTCTCAGGCTATGCGGCCATTGAGGAACGTGGTGTCGTCAAGATCGTGCCTGAAGGCGACGCAAAAACGTCCGGCACCGTCCTTGACCGCGGCACGCAGGTCGCTGGCGACCGTATCGTCACGCAGGTATTCACTCTGCAAAACGAAAGCGCATCGCAGTTGGCGCAGGTGCTGCGGCCGCTGGTGGCGCCGAACAACTTTATCGGCGCGTATCCGGGCAGCAATGTGCTGGTCATCGTCGATTACGCCAGCAACGTCAACCGTATTGCCAAAATTATTTCCTCCATCGACGTGCCCACCAGCGCCGATTTACAGCTGATCAAGCTGCAATATGCAAGTGCTGTCGATGTGGCTAATTTGCTCAAAGGCTTGATGCCAGAGACGAACGTCAACGCCGCCAATCCCGGTACGCCGCCGAAGCTTTCGCTGGGTGTGGAACCGCGCACCAACAGTCTGATCATTCGCGCGGATACGCCGCAACTTGTGGCGCGGATCAAAACACTGATCGCGGGCCTCGATATTCCTACCGCTGCGGGTGGCAATATCCATGTGGTTTATCTGCGCAATGCCGAGGCCGTTAAAGTGGCTGACACCTTGCGCGGATTACTTTCCGGTGCTTCAGCCAGCAGTGCCAGCGCGACGTCGACGGTCACGACTGCTGCGTCCGCCACCACGCCAAACACTAGCACTGGCGCGGCTTCCAGCCCGGTCTCCAGCAGCATTCAGGCGTATGCATCAACCAATTCACTGGTCATCGTGGCGCCCGATCACGTCTACAACTCCCTCAGAACGGTTATCGAAAAGCTCGATGCTCGACGCGCGCAGGTGTACGTTGAAGCGCTGGTGGTTGAAGTCAGCGCCTCGGTGGCGTCAGAATTTGGTATTCAGTGGCAGGATTTATCCGGCATCAATCGTGGCGGCGCACAAATCATCGGCGGCACCAACTTCGGCGGCGTCGGCAGCAATATCATTAGCGCGGCTGGCAACATCAGCGGCATCAATCCGGGCCTCAACATCGGCGTCGTAAGAGGAACAATTAATATTCCCGGCGTCGGGGAAGTGCTAAATCTTGGTGCACTCGCGCGCGCGCTGGAGGCGGGCCAGAAAGGTAATGTTTTATCTACGCCAAATATTCTCACACTCGACAACGAGGAAGGCAAAATCACCGTCGGACAAAACGTGCCGTTTTTGACCGGCAGTTTCACGCAGACCTCGACGGGCGCAACCAATCCGTTTCAAACCGTGGAGCGCAAAGACATCGGTCTGACCCTGAAAGTAACGCCGCAGGTTGCCGAAGGCGGCGCGGTCAAACTGAAGGCCTTCCTTGAGGTATCTAGCGTCGTGCCAACCTCAAGCGCTGTGAAATCGGTGGATCTCATCACCAATAAACGCGCCATCGAAAACACCGTGTTGGTCGATGATGGTCAGATCGTCGTGATTGGCGGGCTGATCTCGGACGACACTAAAAACAACGATAGCAAAGTGCCGCTGCTGGGCGATATTCCGTTTCTCGGCAATTTATTCAAAACGCAATCCAAGACTCGCGACAAAACCAACCTAATGGTGTTCTTGCGCCCATACGTGCTTCGCGACGGCAAGGCGGCCAACCAATTGACAGGTGATCGCTACGATTACATTCGCAATGAACAAGGTGTGATGTTGCGCGAAAATGAATCCTCCCTGCTGCCACCGACAGGCGGCGCGTTGTTGCCGTCCCTCCCGCCGTCGGGC
The DNA here is from genome assembly GCA_031401935.1 of Betaproteobacteria bacterium. Lineage (GTDB taxonomy): Bacteria > Pseudomonadota > Gammaproteobacteria > Burkholderiales > Usitatibacteraceae > UKL13-2. The sequence goes on from JANNRY010000154.1 coordinate 9,929, forward strand.
GCATCGCCAACGACCAAGTGAGCATGGGTTCCTCCGACGCCATCGCCATGGACGATGCAGACCCTGCCGTAGTCGGCAGGCTGCCCTACCATTTCGCCAAGGCAAAAGGCGTCATTACCGCCAGACAAATAAACGACGAAATCGAAGTCTGGCTCGCACCAAACCCGGCATCTGCCACGCTGGCCGAAGTGCGCCGCATGACCGGCAAGGCACTCAAGCCTATTTTGCTCTCTCAGCCTGAATTCAACGTCCGTCTCGCACGCGCGTATACGTCGACTGCCAATGAAGCCGGTGACTCCAGCGCGGTACAGGACGCCGTTCAGGTTATTGCCTCTAACATTGAAAATGCGGCCGATCTCGCCCAGCTGACGCAATCGCTTCCGGAGATCACCGATCTCCTCGAAACCGAGAACGATGCGCCCATCATCAAGCTCATTAACGCGCTTCTCACGCAGGGCGTGCGCGAGAACGCGTCCGACATCCATCTGGAAATTTTTGAACGCCGCTCACTGGTGCGCTTTAGAGTCGATGGCGCACTGCGCGATGTGGTTGAACCGAAACGTTCCCTGCACGCGGCAATGGTGTCACGCGTAAAAATCATGGCTGAACTCGACATCGCCGAAAAGCGTTTGCCGCAGGATGGTCGCATCATGCTGCGCATCGCTGGCAGGCCCGTTGATGTGCGCGTGTCAACGTTACCGACAGGCCACGGCGAACGTGTTGTCATGCGCCTGCTCGATAAGCAAGCAGGACGACTTTCTCTCGACGGCCTGGGTATGCCCGCCAACACGCTCGCAAGACTTGACCACCTGATCCAGCAGCCGCACGGCATTATTCTCGTTACCGGTCCGACCGGTTCGGGCAAAACCACCACACTTTACGCGGCCCTCTCGCGCCTCGATGCGCACACGCGCAACATGATGACGGTGGAAGACCCGATCGAATACGATCTCGATGGCGTGGGCCAGACGCAGGTGAATCCGCGTATCGAGATGACGTTTGCGCGTGCACTGCGGGCCATACTCCGCCAGGACCCTGACGTCATCATGATCGGCGAGATTCGTGACCTCGAAACGGCACAGATTGCGGTACAGGCATCGCTCACCGGGCATTTGGTATTGGCAACACTGCACACCAATTCCGCCGCGGGTGCGGTGACGCGATTGGTTGATATGGGTATCGAGCCTTACTTGCTAGCGTCCACGCTGTCTGGCGTGCTCGCGCAACGGCTGGTGCGCAAGCTCAATCCAGCCGCGCGCCGTGAACGCGAGCCCGATGTTGCTGAGCGCAGCATGCTGGCAGCGTCCAGCAATGCCGCCCACCGCAATATTTCCCGCCTGTTTGAGCCCACAGATGCTGTCGCTGGCTACAAAGGCCGGACCGGCATTTATGAATTGCTTTCAGTTGATGAAACCTTGCGCAAACTGATTCACGATGGTGCAGCCGAAAGCGATCTCACGGCCGCGGCGATCAGCAATGGCATGGTGCCGCTGCGCGATGACGGGCTGCGCTGGGTGGCCGACGGCGTGACTTCGCTCGAAGAAGTATTGCGGGTTACCCGCGACTAACTCGCGACTGACGCACTGAAACCAGCATGCCCGGCTACCGTTACACCGCATACGACATTGACGGCCGTGAACAGCACGGCGTTCTGGAATCGGACAGCCCGCGACTGGCACGCTCGCAGTTACGCCATCAGGGATTATTTCCACTCAATGTCACATTAATCGAAGCCGCCAACGATGCCGATGCAGGCAAGCAAGGACGCGGCGGCAGATTAGGCACCAATGCACTCGCCCGCATTACCCGCCAGCTCGCGACGCTGCTCGGCGCCGGATTGACGGTCGAACAAACGTTTGACGCATTGATTGAGCAATCCGAATCCGAGAATGAGCGCCAGCTACTGGCGCGTCTGCGCGGTAGTGTGCTGGAAGGAAATCCGCTGGGTAAATCGCTGGCGGCGTACCCGGAAACGTTTTCCGATCTTTATCAGACGCTGGTGTCCGCTGGTGAGACTTCTGGAAAACTTCCTGATGTGCTGCTGCGTCTGGCCGACCACGTTGAAGCGCAACAAGCGATGCGCCAAAAACTGTTGGTGGCCATGATTTATCCGGTGATCGTGCTCATCGTGTGCGCGCTGGTGGTGGGCGGATTGATGATCTATGTGGTCCCGCAGGTCGTCGGCGTTTTTGAGACCACCAAACAAACGCTGCCGTGGTTCACGCGCGCCTTGCTGGCGTTATCGCGGTTTCTGCAAGCAACTGGCTTGTTCTGGTTGCTGATCGCAGTCGGCGGATTTTTTGCCGCCCGCGCAGCACTCAAGCGCCCTGCCCTGCGCCGTCGCTGGCACGCCTGGCTGCTATCGCTTCCCATCATCGGCAAAACCATTCGCGCGCAACAGTCATCCCAGCTTGCGGCGACATTATCGATCCTCGTTGGCAGTGGCGTGCCGGTCCTTTCAGCGTTGAGTGCCAGCGTTGGCGTCGTCACAAACCTGCCGATGCGCGATGCCCTTGAACGCGCCGCGCTGAACGTTCGCGAAGGCGCGGGACTTGCTATCGCGATTGGCCAAAGCAAACGCTTTCCGCCGGTGCTGGTGCATCTGATTGCCTCAGGTGAGGCGAGTGGAAAATTACCCCAGACGTTGGCAACTGCGGCCAATCAACAACAGCGCGACATCGAAACACGCATGGCCGCACTCGCCGCGATGATTGAACCGGTGATGATCATCTTCATGGGTGTGCTGGTGCTGGCGATTGTGCTGGCCGTTCTATTGCCAATATTTGAATTGAACCAGTTGGTCAAATAACACCCTAAAATACGTAGATCGCCATTTGGCGGGGTTCTTGGAGCAATAATGCCTGCGAACGCTCGCCAGTTCTAGAGTTTGCCAATTTAGTAGTGTCATTCAAAAAACTATTCCGCTCTTACTCATCCCGAACTTCCATCTAAAGTTTTCCATGAAAAAAAACGCAGGTTTTACCCTCATCGAAATCATGATCGTCGTTGTGATCCTCGGCATCCTTGCCGCAGTGGTCGTACCGAAGATTCTTGATCGTCCCGATCAGGCGCGTGTCACCGCCGCCAAAACCGACATCGCAGTTATCATGCAGCAACTGAAACTCTACCGGCTCGATAACACGACCTATCCATCGACCGATCAAGGATTGGCCGCATTGACGGTCAAGCCGACCACCAATCCGCTACCGCCAAACTGGAAGACGGGCGGTTATCTTGAGCGCCTGATGAATGACCCGTGGGGCCGTCCATACCAATATCTCAACCCCGGTCTTAAAGGCGAGATCGACGTTTATAGCCTTGGTGCGGATGGTCAGCAGGGTGGCGAGGGATCGAACGCCGATATCGGCTCGTGGAATTTGTAATCAGTGCATTGCAAGAGCAAACGGGAATGGGGTTTTACGCTCATCGAAATCATGGTGGTGGTGGTCATCATCGGTATTTCATTGGCCGTCGCGGTGCCACGGCTTTTCCCCAGCGATGAAGAGTTAACGCGGCGCGAAGGCGAACGCGTGCTTGCCGTGCTGCAGCTTGCGCGCGACGATGCGGCGTTCGGTGGTCGCGTCATCGCGGCACGATTCGACACCGGCCAAATGCAGTTTTTCGAACGTGACATCGGCAATCCAGATAAGTGGAATCCGTCGAACTCGCAGGAATTAAAGTCCCACACATTCGCAGAGACAATCAGCGTTCAATTGACCATCTCCGGTAACGCGGTAACGCAAAATGACGCACAGATTACGTTTTTGCCGATAGGTGTAAGCCAGCCATTTGAACTTTCGCTCGCCACGCCCTCGCTCGTCGTGACCATTGCGGGCGATGCTATCGGCAACCTGCGTTTCAAATCGGGCTGAACGTAAATGCGTACGCAAACGCAGACTAGCGCACATGGATTTACGCTGATCGAAGTGCTTATTGCGCTGGTGATCCTGGCCATCGCATTGGCTGCGGCGGCGCGCGCGGCCAACATCGCCACCGTCAGCGCCGAGGAATCAAAATTGCGCACGCTCGCCACATGGGTTGCACAGAATCGTGTTGCGCTATTGACCGCAACGCGGAGTTTTCCCGCCAGCGGGGTTGCGACTGGCAAAAGCACGCTGGGCGGCATCGATTTTGATTGGCAGCAAACGGCGTCTGACACACCAAATGCCGCGTTCCGGAAAATCGACATCCGCGTGTATAGGCCAAATGCGGGGCCAAATGCGAGCACCAATGAGCCACAAACCCTCACGAACCTGACCGCGTATCTGGTGCAACCAGCGGGTGATGGCCGATGATGCGTCGCCAGCGCGCCTTCACACTCATCGAATTGCTGGTGGCGATGACTATTTTTGCGGTGCTGGCAGTGATTTCCTACCGCACACTCGACTCTTTGTTTAAAACACGTGAACACCTCAGCGTGCAAAGCAGTCGTCTCCGCGATGTCGCGTTGCTGTTTGCACGGCTGGAGAACGATTTTGCGGCGGTGATTGAAAGGCGCGTCCGAAACACCGACGGCCAACTGGATGACGCGCTGCGCCTCTCCCCCTTATTGCCTGCCGCCAACGATGCGTCGCTGGTGTTCACACGCGCAGGGTTTGGAGGATCCGTCGGCGCGACATCGGGGCCGCAGCGTATCGGCTACCGGCTCAAAAATGGCACGCTGGAGTTGGTGATGTGGCCACAGCTAGACATGGCACCACGCGTCTTGCCAGAAGCCTACCCCGCACTCTCGGATGTGCGCGATGTCAAATGGCGGGCGATGGATCGGGCAGGCAATCTTGTTGCTGAATGGCGATCCACGGGTGCCGAAGGCAAGACCTATTTTCCGACGGCGCTTGAACTCTCGATCACGCTCGCCTCTGGCGAACAATACTCGCGCCTTTTTAACCTGTCGGCGGGCCGATGATGCGGGCGCCAACCGATCCGAAGTACCAGCAGGGAACCGCGATCATCACAGCATTGCTGGTAGTCCTGCTTGCCGCCAGCGTTGCGGCATTCCTGCTTGCGCAGCAAAGCCACGCGCTCACGCGTACCGCGCGCGCGAATGAACGCGCACAGGCGATGATGTTGTCGCAGCCTCTGCTGCAATGGGCGCGCATGTCGCTGTTCGAGTTTCAAAAGAACAATAAAAGTGTCGATCTCACCCAGCGCTGGGCGCAGCCGATTGGATCACAACTGATCGAAGGCGCAGTGGCGACCGGATTTTTTCGCGATGAAACCGGCAGGTTTAATGTCAATAGTCTGGTCAGTGACGATGGCCGAAAGAGCGAAGTCGATGTCGCCGTATTCAAGCGCCTGCTGGAAAATCTCGGCTTGAATCCGGCACTCAGCAACGCCCTGACCGACTGGGTGGATAAGGATGACGAAACCAGTTTTCCGGGCGGGGCAGAGGATCTCGATTATCTGGCGTTGCCACAACCTTATCGCGCCGCCAATCAACGGATCGTGCAGAT
>JANNRY010000155.1:0-2197 GCA_031401935.1 Betaproteobacteria bacterium
CGGGCAAAGTCGGGTCGGCGGCGGCGCGGGTGATGAACGGCGCGTAAAAGACCGGATCGGAAAAATATACGCCCTCCGGTGAGGCAATGGTTTCGGTCTTTTCGATGTTCCAGTAGTCAAGCGACGTCGAAATCATCCGACCTGGCTCGAACACGAAGCCGATGGAATACTGTTTGGATTCCTCCGGTTTCAGATTTTTCGAACCGCCGCGCAGTTTGTCCGGTTGCAGGCCGCAGTAGTCGGGGTTGGTTGTATTGTTGATTGTGCCGACGCGAATGCAACCCAGCGGATCGTTGTAGATACCGTTGGTCTGGCCGATGCGGGTGGGTGAGTACAAGTCCGCGAGCGAGGGCGCGCGAAAACCTGTGCCGTATGAAGAGCGCACCAGCAGCTCTTTCGTTGGTGTCCAGCGGATGCCGACTTTCGGATTGGTGGTTGATCCCACATCGTTGTAGCGATCATGACGCACCGCCAGCTGCACTTCGATGGTCCGCGTAAACGGCAACACCAATTCGGCAAAGCCCGCGTTCACGGTTCGATTCCCGCTGAATGCTTCGGCCGTGCCTTCACCGCGAATCTGACCTGTGGCCAACAGCGTTGACGGCGTGAATCCCGTCGTTTCGCGACGCGATTCAAGCCCGAGCGCTAATGCCGCGTCGCCGCCAGCCATATTGAATACTGCGCGTGAACCGCGCAGGTCAAACGATTTGGTGGTGCCTTTGGATGCACGCGCGTTGTCGCTGATCTTGGTCGCGTTGATGAGCGCCTGACCTGCTGCATCCTGCGGGCCGAACGGGTTGATGTTGCCGGTGGCGAACGCGGCATTGAACGGCGTGTTGAGCACGTATCCATCGACGTAACGGTCATTGACTTCGCTGGTGCTGTAGTTAAATGCGGTATCGTAATCCCAGCCAGCAAACAAACCTTTTGCGCCGACTAGCACGCGCTCGGAGGTGGCTTCGACGTCGTTGGTGCGGCCACCGGCGTCAGACAAACGCCAGCTGAGACGCAATGCACCCGTGGTGCCTGCCAACGTTGCTGTTGCGGTCGGATAGAAACGACCATTGGCGGGATAGTTGAGATTGGTTACCGTGAGCGGGCTGATGCGATAGTTGGTCTCGGTCTCGGTATGCGTAATCTCGGCAAATAGTGTGTGGTCATTGGAGAGTGCATATTGACCACGCACCAATGCTGATTTGCGGGTGGATGCCGGGAAAATTTCGGTGTCCTGCATATAGTCGTAGAAACAAGCACGGGCACCAACGAAACTGTTCGGTGAAAAAATTGTGGCGGGCGGGTTACAGGCGGGCACGCTCGGGTTGAAACGTGAACCGGTTGGATTGCCGGACGCATTCAGGCGGCGAAAGTTGGCGGGGTTGGTGTTGCTGGAACCGACGTCAAGATTGATCTCAGGAATAAAGCTGCCGCCAAGGCCTGGACGCTGTGTAGAACGCAGTGTTTTGCTGTCCTGAACATCGAGCACGCCAAAGATGTTGAATTTGTCCTTGTTGAGGTCGCCAACGCCACCTGAAACCGTGAATATTTTCTTGCCTGCGCCACCATCGCTGGTGTCACTCACATAAGCGGAGAGATCGACGCCCTGATAGTCCCGGCGCGTGATGAAGTTGATCACACCCGAGATCGCATCGGTGCCGTAGATCGCAGATGCGCCGTCTTTGAGCACTTCAACGCGCTCGATCGCTGCCGTGGGAATGGAATTGAGATCCACACCTGACGCGCCACCAGGGGATGCGAAATTGGCCATGCGGCGACCGTTGAGCAAAATCAGCGTGGACGATACGCCAATGCCGCGCAAATTAGCGCCGGAAAATCCGCGTTGCCCGGCGATGTCAGAAAAACTGGCGCCGTCGGTTAGTGCGGCTGAATTGGCAGAGATTTTTGTCAGTAATTCAGCAGCGTTGGTCGAGCCGCCACGAATGATGTCCTCTCGGGTGATGACTTGTACCGGCAACGCGGTTTCACCTTCGATGCGTTTGATGGATGACCCGGTAATCTCGATTTTTTCCACTTTCTGTGCAGCAGGTGGAGGCTCGGTCGTTTGTGTTTGCGTTTGAGCGTGCGCGCCAACTGTCGTCAACGCAAGAAGTGCCGCCGCGACGGCCAGTGCGCAAGGTGAAGCAGGCGAAATAGGTGTAATAGGTGACGGTGCAAACGGCAACGACAGGACTCCCGATGG
>JANNRY010000156.1:0-6097 GCA_031401935.1 Betaproteobacteria bacterium
CATTCTCTGGCCATTTTGCTGTTGTTTCCTAGGCCAAGCCACCGCTATACAGTCATGCCGCAATAGAGGGCTTTGCGGTAAAATCCGTTTTTAGTTCCGCAGCGACCAAATCGTGTCCATGATCACCATCGCCCTGTCCAAGGGGCGCATCTTCGACGATACGCTGCCGTTGCTGGCCGCCGCGGGCATCGTGCCACTGGACGACCCGGAGAAATCGCGCAAACTCATTATTGCCACCAATCGTGCCGACGTACGGCTGGTGATTGTGCGAGCCTCCGACGTACCCACATATGTGCAATACGGCGCGGCAGACTTGGGCGTTGCGGGCAAGGATGTGTTGCTGGAACATACCGGCGGGGGTCTCTACCAGCCGCTGGATCTCAATATCGGCAAATGTAATATGATGGTCGCGGTGCGCGAAGGCTTTGACTATGCCGCTGCCGTCAAACGCGGCGCACGCCTGAATGTCGCGACGAAATTTGTGCAGACGGCGCGCGAGCATTTCGCCACCAAAGGCATGCACGTCAATCTCATCAAGCTGTACGGCTCGATGGAACTGGCGCCGTTGACCGGGCTGGCCGACGCGATTGTCGATCTTGTGTCGACCGGCAGCACGCTAAAAGCAAATCATCTGGTGGCGGTCGAACAAATCATGCCGATTTCCAGCCGCCTTATCGTCAACCGCGCCGCGTTGAAATTAAAGCGCGATGCAATTCAGCCGCTGTTGGATGCCTTTGAGCGTGCGGTTATAAAATGAGCGTAGTAATTAGTGCGTTTAGTTCGCGCGACGCCGACTTTCAGGTCAGGCTCGACAAGTTGCGCGCGTTTGAATCCGCGCAGAATGTCGAAACGGATCAAAGGGTAACTGAAATACTCGCGGCAGTAAGAGCGCGCGGAGATGCGGCACTGCTTGAATTCACGCATCGTTTTGATCGCTGGCAACCCGCGACTGTTAATGAGCTGGAAATTCCACGTGAGCAGCTGCTATCTGCGTTGACAAATCTCGCTCCCGACATTCGCGCAGCGCTTGAAACGGCAGCAGCGCGCATTCGTGCCTATCACGACCACCAGCGCCAGTCCTCATGGACATTTACCGAGCTAGACGGCACGGTATTGGGGCAGCAGGTTACGCCGCTGGATCGCGCCGGGCTGTATGTGCCAGGTGGAAAAGCGGCGTATCCATCGTCGGTATTGATGAATGCGATTGCCGCGAAAGTTGCAGGCGTGGCGGAGCTCATCATGGTGTCGCCAACACCGGATGGGGTGATCAACGAAACGGTACTCGCAGCGGCTGCCTTGGCCGGTGTGGATCGGGTGTTTCGCGTCGGTGGCGCACAGGCGGTCGGCGCGCTGGCTTATGGAACTGCAACCATTCCGCCCGTGGACAAAATCGTGGGGCCGGGCAATGAATACGTCGCTGCCGCCAAGCGGCAAGTGTTCGGCGTGGTCGGCATCGATATGGTTGCAGGGCCATCTGAAATTCTGGTGATTGCCGACAGCACCAGCGATCCAGACTGGGTGGCGATGGATTTGTTCAGCCAGGCTGAGCACGATGAGATTGCCCAGGCCATTTTGCTTTGTCCAGACGAGGCCTTCATTGCCAAAGTTGTAGCCAGCATGGAAAAACAGATAAACAAGATGTCGCGTGCCGACATCATTCGCGCCTCTCTTGCCAACCGTGGTGCATTGATCCATGTGCGTGATCTGGTTGAGGCGTGCCACATTTCCAACCAGTTAGCACCAGAGCATCTTGAGCTGTCGGTTGCGGACCCGAACGCGCTGCTGCCGCTGATTCGCCATGCCGGTGCCATTTTCATGGGCGTGCATTCTTCAGAGTCGCTGGGCGACTACTGTGCCGGGCCAAATCACGTGTTACCGACGTCGGGTACCGCGCGCTTTTCTTCGCCGCTAGGCGTAGTCGATTTCCAGAAACGTTCCTCGATCATTCAGGTTTCGGCTAGCGGTGCACAGACACTCGGTCGGGTGGCAGCCACATTGGCGCGCGCAGAAGGGCTGGAGGCTCACGCGCAATCGGCGGAATACCGACTAAAGCAATGACAATGCCGACGATAACGACAACGCGCGCGCGCGACTTGATTCGACAGGAGATTCTCGCGCTGTCGGCTTACCCTGTTCCTTCGAGCGCCGGTTTCATCAAGCTCGATGCGATGGAAAATCCCTACACGTTTCCGGAGGCGTTGAAGCCGCAGTTGATGGCGTCTCTAGCCACAGCTTCGTTGAATCGCTATCCCGATGCAAGCGCCAGTGCGCTGCGGGACGCCATTCGCGAGGCCATGCAGATTCCAGCGACACTCGACATCGTGCTGGGCAACGGATCGGATGAAATCATTCAAATCATCGCCGCCGCGTGTGCAAAGCCCGGTGCCATATTGCTTGCGTTTGAGCCGTCGTTTGTGATGTTCAAAATGATCGCGACATTTTGTGGCCTGCAATATGCCGGTGTACCGCTCACTACCGACTTTGCCATCGACATGGAGGCAACACGGCTGGCAATCAAAAAGCACCAGCCCGCCGTCATCTTTATTGCTTATCCAAACAATCCCACCGGCAATTTATTCAGTCGCGCCGCGATCCGCGAAATCATCACCAACTCGCCCGGCCTCGTAGTCATCGACGAAGCCTACTTCGCATTCTCAAGCGACTCATTCCTGGATGAGATCGCCTACTTTCCAAATGCGGTGCTAATGCGCACTGTATCCAAGCTGGGGCTGGCCGGCCTTCGTTTAGGTTTGCTTGCCGGGCATCAGGAATGGATTCGCCAGTTCGATAAAGTACGTTTGCCGTACAACATCAACAGCCTCACGCAGGCTGGCGCCACATTCGCGCTCAAACACTACTCCGCATTGCTGGAGCAGACGGCGACACTTTGCGAAGAACGCACTCGAATGTCTGCGGCATTGAGCGCCATACCCGGGGTAACGGTGTTTTCATCGCAGGCAAACTTTGTGTTGATTCGAGTGAAGGACAGCGAGAAAGCATTCAACGCATTGCTCTCGCGTAAAATCCTTGTGAAGCACACCGGCGTCTCTCATCCACTGTTACAAAATACGCTTCGCATTACGGTAGGAACCAACGCCGAGAACACTGCATTCCTTAACGCACTGCGCGACATTATTTAATTTTTTACTGCCCATCATGAGAACCGCCGACGTCACACGCAACACCAAGGAAACACAAATCCGCATTGCCATCAATCTCGATGGTAGAGGCGAAGCGAAGCTCGATTCAGGCATTCCATTTCTCGATCACATGATCGACCAGATTGCGCGTCACGGCATGATCGATATTGAATTGAAGGCGACGGGTGATCTCAACATCGACGCGCACCACACCGTCGAGGACATTGGCATCACGCTGGGTCAGGCCGTGACACAGGCGCTGGGTGACAAAACTGGCATTCGTCGCTACGGCCACGCTTATGTGCCGCTCGACGAGGCGCTTTCTCGTGTGGTGCTCGATCTCTCGGGTCGACCTGGGCTGGAATATCACATCAACTTCACGCGGGCGCGGGTCGGCGAGTTCGATGTCGATTTGTTCTATGAATTTTTTCAGGGCTTCGTCAATCATGCGCTCTGCACCCTGCACATCGACAATTTGCGCGGCGTGAATTCGCATCACCAGATCGAAACTGCCTTCAAGGCTTTTGGTCGCGCCTTGCGCATGGGTTGCGAACTTGATGCGCGTGCTGCGGGCATCCTGCCATCGACAAAAGGCGCTTTCTAGTCTTTCTGGTACTTGAACTCTTGCGTGCGCCGTGCAAAAAATCAAGCAAAAAATAGTGGTGGTCGATTACGGGATGGGCAATCTGCGCTCGGTAGCCAAAGCGTTTGAGTTCGTCGCGCGTGAGTTTTTCGCGGATGTTGATGTCAGTGTGAGCAGTTCGCCCCAACAGGTTGCTGATGCCGACCGCGTGGTTTTTCCAGGTCAGGGTGCGATGCCCGATTGCATGCGGTATTTGCGGGAGAGTGGTCTTGAGGAAGCGGTACGTCACGCTGCCGCGAGTAAACCCTTCTTCGGCGTGTGCGTAGGTATGCAAATGCTGTTTGATCGCTCAGAAGAGGGCGATACGCCGGGGCTGGGGTTATTCGCTGGAACGGTGAGGCTTTTTCGTCCCATTGACCCAACACAAAAAGTGCCCCATATGGGCTGGAATACCGTCAAGCAAACGCGCGCGCATCCGTTGTGGCAAGATATTGCCGATGAAGAGCGTTTTTACTTCGTGCATAGTTATTTCTGTGAACCTACCGACGCCATCAATACTGTTGCGAAAACTGACTACGCTGGCTCCTTTACCGCCGCAATAGCGCGCGATAATATTTTTGCCACTCAATTCCATCCTGAAAAAAGCCATCGCGCCGGACTTACTCTCTATAAAAATTTCCTGTCCTGGACGCCCACCTAGCACCACGCTAAATCAGACGCCCAACTAATTTCCATTTCTCTCTTCCCCACTCTGCTCCCTCACCCATCATCATGTTGATCATCCCGGCAATCGACATCAAGGACGGCCACTGCGTGCGACTCGAACAAGGCGACATGCAGCGTGCCACCGTGTTTTCAGACAATGCAGGCCAGACCGCGCGACGATGGAAGGATCTCGGCGCGACGCGGCTGCATGTGGTCGATCTCAATGGTGCTTTTGCCGGCAAGCCCAAGAACGAGGCGGCGATCAAGGAGATTATTGCGGTCATGGGTGACGTGCCGGTGCAATTGGGTGGCGGAATCCGCGATCTTGCGACCATCGAGCGTTATCTCGACGATGGCGTCGCCTTTATTGTGATCGGCACTGCTGCGGTCAAGACGCCGGGTTTCTTGCATGAGGCCTGCGACGCATTCCCGGGTCACATCATCGTGGCGCTCGACGCCAAGGACGGTAAGGTCGCCACCGACGGCTGGTCAAAGTTGACGGGGCACGACGTGATTGACTTGGCTAAACGGTTTCAGGATTACGGTGTGGAAGCAGTTCTGTATACCGACATTGGCCGCGACGGCATGATGACCGGAGTGAATATAGACGCCACGGTCAAACTGGCCCAAGCACTCACGATTCCGGTCATTGCCTCGGGTGGACTCAATAATCTGGACGACGTGAAGAAGCTGATCGCTGTGGAAGATGAGGGCATCATGGGTGTCATCACCGGCCGCGCAATATATGAGGGCACGCTCGACTTCGCTCAGGCGCGCGCGCTGGGTGAGGATTCGGCGGCTTGACGGTTTTCTGCGGGGCCATCCAAAATTTAAAGTCCAGCACTGGCGCGGTTTTCCGGCACAAAATGGCCTGAACGCCCCACCAATGCTGTACCTATGTATTTTTATTACGAGACTATGCATTGTTAGCAAAGCGCATCATTCCCTGCCTAGACGTCAACGCCGGACGTGTCGTCAAGGGCATCAATTTCGTTAACTTGCGCGACGCAGGTGACCCCGTCGAGATCGCGCGCAAATACAACGACGATGGCGCAGATGAACTAACCTTTCTGGACATCACGGCCAGTTCAGATCAGCGCGCGATGATTCTCGATGTCATTGAGCGTGTCGCCGATCAGGTATTCATTCCACTCACTGTCGGTGGCGGCATTCGCAGTATTGACGACGTACGCCGGCTGATGAACGTTGGTGCTGACAAGATCAGCATCAATACGTCGGCGGTGACCAATCCGCAACTGGTGAAGGATGCCAGCGACCACTTTGGTTCCCAGGCGATCGTGGTCGCAATCGATGCGAGGAAGCGCCCGAACGCCAACGGTTGGGAAGTGTTCACGCATGGCGGGCGCACACCCACCGGGCTGGATGTGGTGGAGTGGGCAAAGCGCGTCACTCAGGAACTGGGCGCAGGGGAAATTTTGCTTACAAGTATGGACCGCGATGGCACCAAGTCCGGCTTCGATCTTGCGCTGACCAGAGCGATTGCGGAGGCCGTGAGTGTGCCGGTGATCGCGTCCGGCGGCGTGGGCAATCTCGATCACCTGGCCGATGGTGTCAGCGAGGGCAAAGCCGATGCGGTACTTGCGGCAAGCATTTTTCACTTCGGCGAATATTCAATTCAGGAAGCCAAACAGCGCATGCGCGCGCGCGG
>JANNRY010000157.1:0-14389 GCA_031401935.1 Betaproteobacteria bacterium
CGTTGCAGCCCCCGTCAAATCGGGCTACCATCATGTCCGGGGCATCCAGGGCCCCGCGGGTGAATTTCACATAGCACCCACGACGATTTCCGTCCAAGCCTGTCCGCGTCGCTTGTCGATGCGGACACATCGGTTAGGAGGAAATCATGCTGATCTCATCAACACAAGTCCTGAGTCATATCACGATGGACCAGGCCATAACGGCCGTCGAGCACGCCATTGCAAGGTTGGGCGCGGGCCACGTCGGCGCGCCGGTTTCACTCGGTGTGGCTGTGGCAAATGGCACTTTTCACGTCAAAGCTTGCGCGTCGGACACGCCCGACCGGGCAAACCTCTTCGTGGCGAAGATCAATGCCAACTTTCCCGGCAACCCGGGCTTGGGCCGACCGACGATCCAGGGCGTGATCGCCGTGTTCGACACATGCAACGGCGAAATCCGCGCCATCGTGGATTCGCCATCGATCACGGGCCTGCGCACTGCCGCGACTACCGGCGTCGTGATCCGGCACCTGGCATCCCGCAACGCGCGCATCGCGACGGTCGTCGGTTGCGGCGCACTAGGGCGTTTCCACCTCGAGGCACTTAGCGGATGTGGCATCCGCCGTGTTTTCGTGTTTGACCAGGAGCCTACACGCGCGCAAGCAGCCGCTGTATGGGCGCGCGCGGCACTCGGTATTGATTGTGTGCCAACCGACGCCTTGCGGCGCGCCACCTTGCAGAGCCAGATCGTTGTCACGTGCACGCCGTCGCGCCAGCCGTTTCTCGGTCGCGACGACGTTGGTCAGGGCACGCTCATTGCGGCGGTCGGGGCGGACAACGAGAGCAAGTCGGAGATCGAACCGGCGCTTCTCGATGAGGCGCGCGTTGTCACCGACCTCACCGCGCAGTGCCTCAAGTATGGCGACCTCCGCCACTCACCGCTGAAGTCCGTTTGCGGCGAATTGACCGACGTCGTTGCCGGTCGCGTGGCGCGGACGGAGGCGGGAGAGATCGTGATCTTCGATTCCACCGGGCTCGCGGTGGAGGACTTGGCCCTTTGCGAGCTTCTCTTATCGCCCGCCGCCTGACGGTGCTGGAGCGCTTCGTTTCCCCAACCCACTTCGGAGTCTCAAATGAAATCGTTCATTCTTGCTGGTCTTTTTTCGGGCGCATTTTCTTTCAGTGCATTGGCGGCTGAACATCTCGCGGAAGCGAATGGGACCGCGATCAAGTCGCATGTCGAGTTCCTGGCGGATGATCTGCTGGAAGGGCGCGAAACGGGAACGCGTGGCTATGCCATCGCGGCGCGCTATGTGGCGAGCCAGTTTGCCACGGCGGGGCTGGCACCCGGAGGCCACGCCGGGTCGTTCCTGCAAAACGTGCCGTTCCGGTCCACCCAAATAGAGCCGGACTCCGCCGAGTTCGCGCTCGTAGGACCCGCCGATGCCGAGAGTTACAAGTTTGGCGAGGACTTTGTCGTGTTTCCAAGTCGTCATGCCAGCAGCACCGATGCGAGCGCCGTTGCCATGTATGCCGGCTTCGGTATCGTGGCACCACATCTGGGCATCGACGACTACGCGGGCCTGAACGTCACGGGAAAATTCGTGTTCGTGCTGGCAGGCGGCCCCACCTTTCTGCCCGGCGACGAGGGTGCGCATTTCGCGAACGTGCGATTGAAGCAGGAGGTCGCCGCTGCGCGCGGTGCCATCGGTCTTGTCACCTTGCAGACGCCAACCAATGAAAAGGTGTTTCGATTCGCGCAGTCTGTGCAATCCCTGCAATCCCGATCGTTGGCGTGGCTCGATGCTGCCGGGAAGCCGCACGGTGGCAGCACCGCAGTGGCCTATGCAGCGACGCTCTCGATCACCGGTGCTGAAAAGTTCCTGGCTCGCGCTGGCCTTAAATTAGCGGATCTCATCGCCCGCGCGGAACAGAAATTGCCGCCACTATCTCTGGGTATCGAGGCAAAAGTCCGGATCGCGCGTAAGAGCCGTTTCCAGGACGCTGCCAGCCCAAATGTCGTGGGAATGGTCGAGGGCGCGGATGCGATGCTGAGGCATGAATATGTGGTGGTGACGGCACATCTGGATCATCTGGGGATTGCGCAGGGAAAGACGGGCGACAATATTCATAACGGCGCCCTGGACAATGCGACGGGTGTCGCGGTGATCACTGAGGCTGCGCGACTGATTGCCGGCCTGCCTTCCCGGCCGAAGCGCTCAATCCTGTTTGTCGCCCTGACCGGGGAAGAAGCCGGCCTGCTGGGATCCGAATATTTCGTAAACCGGTCGCAAGCGGCAGGGCTCACGCTGGTCGCCAACATCAACATCGACATGCCGGCATTGCTCTACGACTTTCGCGACATCTGCGCCTTCGGCGCGGAACACTCTAGCCTGGGTGAGCTTGTCGCCACGGTCGCACGTTCCAGAAACATCCCGGTTTCGCCGGATCCCAAGCCGGAGCGCCGCCGCTTCACCCGATCAGATCAATACTCGTTCGTGAAGGCCGGCATTCCCGCAGCTTTCCTGAACACCGGTGTACATGCAATCGGCGAGGACGGCGCGGGACAAAAGGCACGCGACGACTTTGAACTCAAGCACTATCACCGCGTGACCGACGACACCTCCGTGCCGATCAACTATGACGCGGCTGCCAGGTTCGCAGCCTTGAGCGCGGCTGTTGCAATCGAGATTGCCAATGCACCGGCACATCCACAATGGAAAGTTGGCAATTTTTTTGGCGACACCTTTGGCAAGGGCGCGGCAAGCAGCGGTGAGGCAAAGTCGAGGCGTGCATTCGCATTGGAGAGCGATTAAACAATTGACGTTCGCTTGTTGTTTCCGGAATCAGCACGTGCCGACGGTCCGATAAGTTCGTTGAAGCTAGCTGATGTCTTTGAGAACGCGTCGTATGAAAGGACTCTGTTATGCGTATTGATTTAAACGGCGTAATGACGGCCAATTGGCACGCTGCCCCCGCGAGAGAAATCTATCCCGGCGTCGTGAAACGGGATTTATGGCGCGGTGCAAACGGGGCAAAAGCATTGGTTCTGGAGTTTGCGCCCGGCGCGACGTTCACTGAACTGGACGAACACTTTCCAGGCCCTGAGGAAGTATTCGTCATCTCGGGCACATTTTGCGATGGGGTTCATGAATACGAAGCGGGAACGTTTATCCACAGCCCAACCGGGAGCGCTCACATCCCGCAATCCGCGAACGGCTGTACGCTCTTTGTCTTCTTTCCGAAAGGCTAGCGCCCGGCTTTTGTCGCCTATTAAATCGGCAAACTCCAGCATCCACGGGGTTCGTGGCGGTATTTGTGCCTGAAAAGCGCGCCGGTGCTGGTGTTTAAATTTTCACTTTGGATTTACCGCAAAAGGCTTGCTGTCAGCAGCATGGAAGCGGCAACCACTGTCAGCACCGCTCGCAATACAACGAACCATTCCGGTATCGGCGCGATTTTGGACAGAACCCTGTCAAACACGAAGCATGCGACGAGCGCAAAGGCTTGCACCCTTAAGCACGTCGGAGCCGGTAGTGTCAGTGAGGCCCACGCTGCCAGGCCCGGCAAAATACTCCAACCGTACTGAACCCACGACCAGCCGCCACGAGTGTCACTGCGCACGCCGTAGCCCCATTGCAAGGCACCCACAAACGTAACAATGACGGCGCCATATTGGGTAAGGCTCGTCAAGAAAAAATAACGCTGTTCGTGCGGGCCAATGCCAATTAACAGAGTGAGCCCCAAAAAGGGAATCAAGCCACCAAGGCCAAAGACCAGCGCAGGCGTCGGCGCCGAGCGCCACGATTGGACAAGTCTGCTAGTTGGATGCGTCAAGCGAACATCCTCAGCCGATCAAGAAAAGGAATACTTTCGTGCTGATTTCTGACGGAGCTGTTGCGTGTAATGCAGTCAGCATATCGCCGGGCGGCAACCAAGAAATTCAGGGTCAACATGGTCGCTAATTCGTACGCGTTGGTAGTGGCAGCCCTTCGGCGATGGCAACGCGCACCAGCGCCGCCTCCAACATTACCCGGGCATGACCTGTCGTGTGCTGAAGGCCGCGGTGTAACAGCGCATCGTCGGGACTTCGATTGGCGCAATCGTTGCTATATCGCTCAAAGGCACCAAGGTTCATCACCAATTCAGCCAGCTGGCGCGGACACTCGCAGAATACGTTGCTGTTCACACCTAACAGATCCATAAGCGCGCGATCATCGAACATCGGCGCGGCTGGCGGAGAGGTCAACGTCACCGGTATACCAGCGATTGCCGACGGCTGCCCCAGCAAACTCAGGCACATCGATGCAAGTTCGGCAACGTCCGATGTGGACCGTGATACCGCGACGCCAGCGGCTCGAAGGCGGCGAATAATTGCGCTCGGCGCAAAGCGATAAAACACAACAGCCCGTGTCGCGCTACACGCAGACTTGATGCTATCAATCAAGGCAATGGAATCATCAATAAGTATCGGCAACTCAATGATCAGGTTGTCAGCATCGACTTCACGCAATGCAACCGCCGCGTCAATTGGATTGGCACAGCTGCCGACGACGCTGAACGTGCTCCCAGACAACATCCCGGCCATCTTTGCACTACTCAGCAGTGGCCCCACTAATACCGTGCGGCTGGCAAGCTTTAGCCCGCCATTGCGCTCCAGGGCACTAACTTCAGATGGATTGCCCAACGCATGCATGGCTGTGAGGGCTTCGGTTGACAATGGCGCGATGACGCCGATGGAGTGGCCCATGTCAGTAAGCCGTTTCACGATCGTCAGACGGCGAACGTCCGACGCTGAATAAAGCCGCTGGCGGCCCTCGCTGAGGCCTGGACGCACGACGCCATGACGGCGCTCCCAAACCCGCAACGTCTCGACCGGTATCCCAGCGAGGCGGGCAGCAACCCCGCTACGGTAGAGCCCAGTCGGTTGCGGCCTGGCGAGAACATCTAAATCCATGAGTTCTTCCTTAGCAACTGTTTCTGACGATTGAGCATATCATAATGAACCGCTAATGAATCGGTAAATTCACTAATTACGGTTCAAATGCTGATTTTATTGGTAATTTCAACTGTATAGTCTGCCACATCGGTTCATTCTGGCGGAGAGCGCAATCAAAGTGTCAGGGTCGCCGGCACAAGAAAAATGTAATTTCTCCCTACGTTATCATCCAAAGAAAGCAAAAATCATGATCTCAAGACGTCAATTCGTTTTAAATACCATTCCGCTGACTGCCGTACTTCTTGGCGCAGCGCAGATTGTTTCGGCGCAACCGGCGCGATTGGAGGAAAGCGACTCGGTGGCAACGGCACTGGGTTACAAACACGACGCGAGCAAGGTTGACGCAAAAAAGTATCCGACCTACGCCGCAGGACGAAATTGCGCAAATTGCCAGCTGTATCAAGGCGCCGCCAATGCTCCGTGGGCTGGCTGTGGTGTGGTTGCCGGCAAACAGGTCAACGCAAAAGGCTGGTGTGTGGCCTGGGTCGCGAAAGCGTAGCAGCCTGCCGGATGCAAGGGCAATCGGTTGCAAGATGATCCGGTCGCTCTTCCAATAAATCGTTAGACGATGCAAACTCTCACTATCTATTACGATGGCCTCTGCCCTCTGTGTATGGCGGAGATCACGCTGCTCCGGTCCAGAAATGAAGCGGGCCTGGTGAACTTCGTCAATTTCCGTGATAACGCATTCGACGAGGACGAGCACCAGATTTCATGCAGCAGCGCAATGGCAACCATGCATGGACGCCTGGCGGATGGGCAGTTACTGACGGGTGTACGCGTGTTTGAGGAAGCCTACCGACGCGTCGGTTTGAATTTTCTGGCGGGACTCTTATCGATTACCGTGCTGCGCCCAATATTGGACAAGGTATATGTTTGGTTTGCTGCTCACCGCCATGCCATATCAAAAATGGTGGGGCCACCAATGCTGGCATTCGCTGTTTGGCGCTACGGTGAGCGTAATCAGCCGGTCCGAAGTCCACAGGCGATCAAGGCGCCACATTCAGCAGAATAGCTCGAGAGCGCGGTGTGTTGCGCTCGACATCTTTAAGTCAAATGCGCTGGCTTCAATTCATGGATGAACTTGTTTGACAACGAAGATGGACCTGGCTATGCAGTCATTCCCGCAAGACTTCCGGGCAATCGTCATTGGTGCATCCGGCGCGATCGGATCGGCCTTCGTGGAGGCACTTGGCACCAATCTGAAATGTGCAGCGGTTGTCGGCCTGGGGCGCCAAACACAACCCGCCATCGATTTTGATGACGAGGGCAGCATTGCGTCTGCCGGCGAATCGCTCGCCCGGTCGACACCATTCCACTTGATCATCAACGCCGTTGGCGTACTCCATTCATCCGAGTTTATGCCCGAAAAAAAGTTTGGTGATCTGCACTACGAACAAATGGCCAAGACGTTTCGGGTGAACGCAATCGGTCCGGCTATGGTGATGCGCCATTTTTCCAAGCTGCTTGATCCACACAGAGGTGTCATGGCGTTCCTGTCCGCGAAAGTAGGCAGCATTGAAGACAACCGTCTTGGTGGTTGGTATAGCTATCGCGCCTCCAAGGCAGCCCTGAACATGTTTATCAAAACGGCCGCCATAGAAATCAAGCGAACAAATCCTAACGCGGTGGTCATTGCGTTACACCCGGGCACCGTCAGCTCTAGGCTCTCGCAACCCTTCCGTGGTGCAGAGATTGGGCGCTCTGCGCGCGATGCGGTCACGGATATGCTCACAGTGATCGACACTTCGTTACCTGGTGAAACCGGCCGTTTCTATGCCTACGATGGAACACAGCTGCCATGGTAGAAAAACAACTCAGATGCTCATTCAGCGCCGTCCAGCGAACGATTCCAGCACATTGCGCGCCAGCGCACTGCCGCTGATCCAGGCGCCCTCCACCTTGCCGCCGTTTAACCAATCACCACACATTCCCAAACCTGCCTTTGCATCCCAGGCAAAGACCTGATTCAAGACCGGCTCAGTATCGGCGTAGCGCCAACGGTGCGCAGACCATTGTGTTGGTGATGGCCCGCCAAATGTGTGGAATGCCTCAAGCATTATTTTGGCGACACTTTCCACAGGTGCATCCAGATGGCGCTCGCTCCATTCTGCATTGGCATGGAGCAGCCACGTTTCTGGTCCGCCGCGCCCCGGCTTGTTGCTGTCACGAGCCATCCAGCGTAGCGGGCCAGCATTGATAAAAGCGGCATCAAACGGCAGCGAAACCGGCGCATCAAAACGCAACATCAAAGCCCAGCAACCGCGCATGACGGCACTGGACGCGATGGCAACCAACTCTGGTGCCCACCCCTGCAAAAGCGGCACGGCTTGTGGGGCAGGTATGGCGATCAATACAGCATCGAATCGTGCATCACACAAACCCTGCTCGGTTGAGTGCAAGCGCCATCCGACTGGTGCGCGCTGTAGCTGCGTGACAGTAGTCTTCGCCTCTATGGGAAGCGCCAAGGCCAGGAAATTAGCCGGTGCGGTCATGCGCGGAAAGCCGACAAATCGCTCCTCAGTCGAGCGCGAATTTCGCGTGGAAAGGCCATCGAGCGCGCGAATTCTTGGCGTCCATTGCTGCGCCACACCCGCATCCGTCCAGCGATCCACTTCAGCGCGGAAATCCGGGTCGCGGGCGGTGAAGTACTGGGCACCGGTATCGCATTGCCAGTCCTCGCCACGACGCGTGCTCATGCGGCCTGCTGGGCCGCGACTTTTTTCAAATAGTCGAACCGTATGGCCTGCCTGCTTCAGCACCGTCGCACAAGATAGACCTGCCATGCCGGCGCCAACGATGGCAAAGTTCAGTGTTGCACTCATTTAGTGGGCATTTAAACCTGAAATGCTGTTTTATCGAGGTCAGAATTTATCGGATGGCGCACAACAAGATGGCCAAGGCGGGTCAGCAGCCGCAGGATACGCGCGATGATCTTGGCCAGCAGCGCTTGCAGCGCGGCGTGGGTGGGTGCACCTGCGGGGTGGAAGATGCGTGCGGTTGCGCCGGGTGCAGGTACGCCGACAGTGCGTGCTGCCAGCGGTCGGTTTCCACAGGAGTCGCCCTTACGGCAGTCGCGCAAATGCTGAGCAGCAATCCACCGGCCCAGCGCCGCGCGGCATGAATCGACGCAGACCACAGATTTGAGAATGCGTATTGAGACATCATGGTTCTGCGCAACAAGCAGCGGCGACGGACGGTCAACATTGAAATCAAGGGATAGCTGCGCATTCAACCACGATTCCGTGCGCGGGTAACGATGGACGCGGCTATCGTACCCGACGATTTGCCCGACCTGAATCAGGCCTGTTCCGCTGCCTACATCACCCGCGCCATTGCCTTGACCGGGTTGATCAGGGTGCGCCGCCCGTCAGCGGTTTTGTCGGCTGTTTCCCGGATGATGGCAATCACCGCCGCCGGTTTCAACCCCGGTTTTGCAGCCAGTAACTTGGCGGCCAGATTGGCGACATTGGGTGAAGCCATCGAGGTGCCCGACAGAGCGACCCGTGTTCCACCAGGAAGAAAACTGTCGACCTGATAGCCGTTGGCGTGCACGGCCACGGTGGGGCCGTAGCTGGTAAACGGCGCCTCATCGCCTGCCTTGTCTACGGCACCGGTCGTGAGCAGGTTGGGCAGGACAATACTTGATGGAATGAATTCTCCAAAGCTGGAGTCGGAATTGCTGTTGCCCGCTGCGGTAATGAACAGAATATCGGGGGCGCTGGAAAAAGCCTTGCTTAGCGCTTGCTTTTCGATCTCAAAGTAGCTGCGGGCCAGCTTCTGCCGCTCTTCCGGCGTTTTTCCGATGCCGCATTTCTCCAGCGCCTCTTCACCATCTTTGACGCTGCCACCCCAACTCATGTTGACCACTCGCACCTTGGTCTTCTTGAAGAAGTCCACCGTCGTCTGGTGCGCCTTTGCGCCGCGCTCGGCCAGTTCCTTGCTGGGGCATGGGTCAGGCTGCAGCTTGTAGTCGAAAGAGATGCGCGCCGTGACAAGGCGGGCCCACGGATTGCCGGCCATCGTGATGCCGGCGACGTGGGTGCCATGCACATAGTTACCGGCCAGGCCAAGTTGCTCCATGGCGGGCTTGAACTCTTCGGACTTGAGCGATGACATGAACTTCTTTACTTCACTCGCCTCGGGACTATCAATATTTGATTGCAGATCCGAAAAGCCCTTGGTGCGCGAAAGCATCTCCGGCAGCTTGGGTCGCATGGCGACGGGGATCGGAAAGAGCTCGCCTTTGGTGGGGCGTGCTGCCACATCGAAGGCGATCAGTGCGGGATTGCCCTTGGCGTCGCGTGCAAGCTGACTTTTGAACAACCGGGTCTCAACGCCGCTGTCCCATACCGCCACGATTACCGGCTTGAACGCACCGGTTGGCGGCAAGGTCACATCCCGCGCCGCCCAGATATCGGGCTTCTCGACCTTGTTAGCGTCCAGATAGGCGGTATAGGTTTGGATCAGGGTCTGCTTCAGGGGAACCGCGGTCTCCAGCGCGTAGCGTGCATTGATCAGCCCCGGTGCGAGGTCCGAACTCAACGCGCCCGACTTATCCAGTGTGGCCTGCAGCACGTCCTTCACGCCCCCCAGAATGCGGCCTTCGCCGATCACCTCGGCACTTGCCTTGTAGCTCTTGATGTCATTGGCAATCACCGTATAGGCATAGCCATCGAGTTCCTTGCGTATCGCTTTGCTTACTGCCGTGAAGTAAGCCGGAGTGTTTAAAGCGCCTGCTTCTTTGGCTGCGGCCACCATGGCGCGCAGTCGCAGGCCCGAGAGCAGTTTGTCTGCCGGCTTTTCCTCCAGTGCACGCATCGCATCAGCACTCGCAATGGCCGCATCGTATTGACCCGCCAGAAAATTCAGTTGCGTGAGGGAACCAAGCAACTGTCGCTGGGATGCCTTGTCGGCAATATCGTACTTCGCCAGCACCGATTCCATGTCTTCACGGATCTTGGCCACTACTTTGGTGAAGGCCGCTTTGTCCCGAACCACCGTTACCAGTGGCTCCGAAATTGCATAGTTGAATACAGGGATATCCGCCTGCTTTTCAATGCGCACCTTGTCAGCCGCCATCAGCGGTAGGGCAACCGTCAGCGACAAGGCCAGAAGGGCGGGTTTAAGATAATCGCGCAATGCATTTACACGTGACATGAGGTCTCCTCGAATCGAATTGGGGTTGCCCGCTGAACGGACGAAATAAAGCAGTGTAGACGCTATCATGCGCCAGTATTCCTGGATAAATGGGGGGGGCTGCTACGCCAGCTGGACTTTCCCAAATATGTTGAAGGTTCATAATACCCGGGACGGCGGCAAATGGCGAAAAGCGTAAAGATGAACCCGGAGGCATAGGAATTTCAAACGCCCTTTTTCACGATTCTTCACTGTATCTGCCGGCATGGGAGCAGGGGTGCGGTCAAGGACGGAGGCGGCAGTACAGTGAAACCGCACCGTTTTCTCCATCGCGCAGATAATTTCCGCGTTCGGCGTGCCTCAATTCGACCCAATCCGTGCGTTTGCACAAACGCTGTCCGAGTGCCTCCCCCAGCCCCGTCAAAACCCAAGGCGGCTGGGCGATTTACTGAGTCGTGCTTCGATACATCCGCATGAACGGCGGCCATTGGCGCAGTTTTTCCCTCACGCGTGTTTCGCGTTGAAAAGGCGCGGCGCGCATTCCCTTTCTCGCCCCGCCCAACTCCCAATGGCTTGTGAACCACGCGAGGTTTACCACTTTACTTCCCCAATTCAAATCGATCCCGCCCGCCCTGCTTGGCGCGATAGAGGGCGTCGTCAGCACGCTTGATTAATTTATCCAGGTCGTCAGCCGGCCCGGATACGTCGACCGCACCCATGCTGAATGTCAGCGATTTGCCTGGCGAGAGGCCGGGAACGTGCAACTGCTGGATGGCACCGCGAAGACGGGTGAATACCAGCGGTATCTGAGTGAGATCCGAGCCGGGCATGATGAGCAGGAATTCTTCGCCACCGTAGCGGCCGAGCTTGTCGTTGCTGCGCAATTGCTGCGAACACATTTCGGCAAATGCGGACAGCACGACGTCGCCCACGGCATGGCCGCATTCGTCATTGATGGTTTTGAAATGGTCGATGTCGATCAACGCGAGGCACATGCGCTGGTTGCCCGCCCGGCTGACGCGCAGTTGCGCGCGCGCGAATTCCAGAATGCTGCGTCGATTGGGTAATCCGGTCAGATCATCGCGCATGGCGAGATTGGCAAAGCGCAGGTTCTGCTGACTTTGCCGGAACAAGAACAGCCCTAGTCCACCAAGCACGAATAACAGCAAAACCAGCGCCAGCGCCAGCGCCACGCTGCGCGTATCGGATTCACGTTCACGGGAACGCAGCAAGGCATTTTCGGCTTCTTTTTGTTTGACCTCGAACCGCGTTTGTACCTCCGCCGCATCCTTTTCCCGCGCCTCGGTGATGCCGCGCCGTTCCGCGTCGAGCAGCAGCATTTGGCTGCGATAGGCCTTCTCAAAGTCCCCCAGCCGGGCGTACACTTCCGCCGCCGCGCCAAGGTAGGTGGTTTCCATCCACGATGATTCGATGCGCATGCGGATCGCTTCGGCCTTGGCGAGCGCTTCCAGACTGTCGCGTCGGCGGTCAAGGTGCGCAAACGCTTTGGCACGCGCGCGGTGGGTGTTGAAAACCATGGTGGCGTCGCCGGCCTTGGTCAGCGCCGGTAACGCATTGTCCAGATGCGTCAACGCCTCGCTCCATTTGCCGGCTTCCCCCACGAGGACGCCCAGGCGATACGTACCGAAGGCAACGCCGATCGGGTCGTTCAGTGCGCGAAACAGCAAGATACTTTTTTGCACATACAGCTGTGCGTTGGGTAGATCTTTGAGTCGCTGATAGACCACGCCGATATTAAAATAGACCGTGGCGAGTTCGTGGCGGCTGGATTTTTCTGCGTCAGGCGTCACCGACTGCTGGTGGTAGCTCAACGCCTTGAGGAGGTCTTCGCGGCTGGCGCGGTCATGGGTATAGGCGTTGCCGATGGCCGACATCGTGCTGCGGGCACTGCGGTCATCGCCCAGCTCTACGTAGCGCTGGTGCGCCTTGAACAAAAGATCCAGCGAATCCGTGTCACGGCCAAGCAGGCCGTAGACGAATGCCTTGGACACCATCACACCAGTCGCCGCGCGCGTCAGCCCTGCTTTTGTGGCAACACTGATGGCTTCGTCGAATTCCACCTGTGCGTCGAGGAATTTTCCTGCCGACGAGAGCGCAACCGCCTTGGCCGACAGGAACTCACTTTCCGCCTCCGGGTGTCGCAACTCACGTGCGAGGATGAGCCCTTGTTCGGCCAGCTTCGCGAGCCGGATGGATTCTTCCATTTGCGCAGTCGCCATGACTATCAGGCGGAGTGCGCGTAATTGCTGATTCTTGTCGCCAGTTTTCAAACCCTGCTGTTGCCACATCTCGCTTTCGCCAATGGCGGCATGCGGGTCATCGGTGACCCTGCGTTCGAGGCTCTCGGTATCAAGGTCAGTTGCGCTGAGCGCGGCGTACGCGCATACCGGCGCAACCAGCGCGGTCACGCACGCGACGAGCAAACCGAACAAGCGATTTCGCAATGCGCCGGTGCAGATTGGGCGCCGCACGTTACATCCAGCCGTGCGCTGATGACGCGCGCAATTCCACGCCTGCCACCGGCAATGGGCGGGCAAAAAAGTAGCCCTGCGCCTCCTGGCAGCCGCAACCAGCCAGGAAATCCAGCTGTTCACGGGTTTCCACGCCTTCGGCGATCACCCGCAATTGCAGGCTCTGCGCGAGATTGACAATCGCGCGCACAATCGCGGCATCGTCGGGATCGATGCCGATGTCACGCACGAATGAATGATCGATCTTCAGATTGTCGACATGGAATCGCTTCAAGTA
Organism: Betaproteobacteria bacterium; assembly: GCA_031401935.1. Taxonomy (GTDB): domain Bacteria; phylum Pseudomonadota; class Gammaproteobacteria; order Burkholderiales; family Usitatibacteraceae; genus UKL13-2. Next base: position 12,887 of record JANNRY010000157.1, read on the forward strand.
GGCGAGGCTTGAAAAACCAGTGCCGAAATCGTCGATGGAAAGCTTGACGCCGAGTCGCTTCAACTGCGCGAACAGATTCATCGTCTCCTCGGTGTTGGCCATCAATATGCTTTCGGTGATCTCCAGTTCAAGCTGTTCCGGGCGCATCCCCGACTCGTGCAGCGCCTGCGTGACCCGTTCGGGCAGGTTGCTATCAAAAAACTGCCGCGCGGAGAGATTGACGGCCATCGACCGCACCGGAAAATCGGCGATGCGCCAACGTTTCATTTGCTGACACGCTTCGTGAATCACCCACTCGCCAATGGGCATGATGAGTCCGCTATCTTCGGCAATCGGGATAAATACATCCGGCTGTATCAATCCATCCTGCGGGTGATTCCAGCGCAATAGCGCCTCGTAGCCGACCACACGGGCAGAGCTAAACTCGATGCGTGGCTGGTAGTAAAGCTCCAGCTCGTTGCGGGACAAGGCAAGATGCAGATCGTTTTCCAGCTTGAGCCGTGCCTGCAGCACGGCGCTCATGGTTGCCGCATAAAACTGCACGTTTCTTCGTCCGTTCGCTTTGGCGTGATACATCGCCGCGTCGGCATGACTTAACAGTTTGGCGGCATCGTCGCCGTCGTCAGGAAACACACTGACGCCGATGGAGGGCGTGACACGCAATGCGCGATCGCCGATGTTGCAGGGGGCGCTCAGTTCGGCCATCAATTTGCCCGCGATAAGCGCGAGATCCGCGCCGACCTGCGCTTGCGAGAGCACGATTACGAATTCATCACCGCCGACGCGGGCGACCGTATCACTGTCACGCAATGCGCCGGAGAGGCGCCGGGCCATTTCGCGCAAGACTTCATCGCCTGCGGCGTGGCCCAGCGTGTCATTGATATTCTTGAATCGGTCGAAATCAAGAAACATCACCGCCACCCGCCAATCCTGTCGGCGCGCCTGCGCGAGTGTTTGGGCGAGGCGGTCGTGCAACAGGCGGCGGTTCGGTAATCCAGTCAATGCATCGTGCAGCGAGAGGTGGCGCGCGCGCTCCTCGGCCTGCAGGCGTTCGTTTACTTCTTCCTTGAGCTTTTCGTTGGCGCGCGCGAGTTCCTCGGTCCGGTCCATTACCCGACGCTCAAGTTCTTCATTCAATCGGCGCAAGCGTTCAACCGCATGGCGGCGCTCCGTCACGTCCTCGATAATCCAGATCGTGCCGCCGGTGATGGGGCTCACCAGATCAACGGGGCGTGCCTGAATCCGGCCCCAGAACAAGCTGCCGTCCCGGCGCTTCATGCGACGCTCAAGCTCGACAGATTTGCCTTGCGACAGCAATGGACCGACGACGCTGCCGACCTCCGCATACTCCTCAGCCGAACCCCACACGGTCTGGCCGGATTGTCCAGCCAGCCCGCCTGCCGACCAGCCGAAAAGCTCCTCGAACGCGCGATTGGCGTGCTGGATCACGCGATCCTTGGTGAAGGCTATGCCCACCGAGGCGTTGTTCAGAATTGCTTCATA
>JANNRY010000158.1:0-1613 GCA_031401935.1 Betaproteobacteria bacterium
CGAGTGAGTTGTATCGCTACTCGAATCTTCAACTCGCCTTGGCAAGGAACGACGAGGTCGCATTTGAGCCCCCGCCCGGGTCGCCAGACCACGGCCAACGGGTGGCGGCGTATTACTGGTGGATCTTCCCCAATTTGATGCTCAATTTCTATCCCTGGGGACTATCGCTGAATCTGGTGCAGCCGGAGGCGATCAGCCGCACCCGGGTGGCGTTTCGCAGCTACGTGTGGGATGAATCGAAGCTGGACAAAGGTGCCGGCGCGGCATTACACCAGGTGGAATTGGAAGATGAAGCGATTGTCGAAGCGGTGCAGCGCGGCACGCGGTCGCGTTTCTATCGCAAGGGAAGGTATTCGCCGACGCGTGAACTGGGAACGCATCACTTTCATCGGCTGCTGTGCGAATTCATGAATCGGGCAGAAGTGCTTGAAACCGCTGACAGAATACTGAAACTCTAATACTGGCGCGCATTTTCAGGCATAAATGGCCTGGAGGGCGCGCCGATTATGGAGTTTCAACAATTTTTGCTGGGTAGCATTTTCGTGGGTTGGGTTAGACGCGCAGCGTCGTAACCCAACATCGGTCGTAGCAATTGCGATCATTGTTGGGCTACGGCTTCGCCTAACCCAACCTACCCGACGACAGCGCTAATCGAGGATCTTGACGGCCGTTACCACTGGCACGGTTTCGGTTTTCTTGCACTTCGGGTCACCATAGCATTCCCCCGCCTGAATGGTCTCCATGCTGTATGTCAGCTCCACCTGCTTGCCCTTCAGCGGCGGTTTTTGCGTGCAGATTGGGTAAACACCGACTTCGATGAATTCGTTGTTTTTTTCATTGCGTATCGTGAGGTAGCAACCGTTGTCGCCTTTGTCCACATCGGTAACGCGACCGCGCGTTTGCTTGAGGTCATTGCCAACCTTGACGACGCCATCCTTGTAAACCAGCGCGGGTGCGGCTGGCGGCGCGGGTGGCGTCGGGGCGACCGGCGCTGCGGGCGCAGTTGGCGGCGTTTGCGCCAAGGCGTGCTGCGGGTGAAAGAATGGCGACATTGCAGCGATGAAACAGAGAAAACACAGCGGACGGTTTTTCATCAGAGCGCCTTTACGCATCATCAGTGTGCCCGAATGTTACCGCAACATTTCACTCTTCCGCTTTTTGTTGGCGCTTGCCACCCAGCAATGCCCCCGTCGGTCTTTTGGCCTGTCGGCGGTGCCCCGGCTCGGCCTCGGTCGTCGCAACGACGGTGCTTGCCTTCACCGTCGGCTCGTATGGCTTGCTGAAGTCAAAATGCGGAAGATTGGTCGCTGGCGCACGCGCTGGCGACGAGGCGGCCTTTGCGTGTTGTTGCCGGGGTGGCCGATTCGTATCGCGCTCTTCACGTGCCGGACGACGCGGCGCGCGCTCGGTGTCAGCTCCACGTTCGCGCGCCGGGCTGCGCTCACGGGTGGCATCGCGCTCACGCCCCGCGCCTTCAAAAGCCGGCGTTGGCAGGCGTGGTATCTCGCGTTTGAGCAGCTTTTCTATCCGGCCCAGAAATTCCATTTCCTCCGGGCTGACGAGGGAAATCGCCTCTCCCGAAATGCCGGCACGCCCCGTGCGGCCGATGCGAT
>JANNRY010000159.1:0-5086 GCA_031401935.1 Betaproteobacteria bacterium
TATGGCGCGTTGATCCGCAGAAATTTGCCCGACTCCCGCATTTACGTCCGCGATGCAAGCACTGTGAGCCCGATGCCGCCAATTGCGCGCAATGTCCCCGACCAAACCTTGCTGGCGACCTACGACGCGTTTGTGAATTACTCTTACGATATCGCCACTGTGACCGCCCCAACCAGCACACAGGTACGCGTGCAATTCAATCGTGCGGTAGATCCTGTGAGCGCATCGCTCGCGGCAAATTACGCACTCAGTAACGGCGCGACGATTTCCCAAGTCACGCTGGATGTCGACCCCAGCGCAGTATTGCTCACCACATCCACGCTCATGGCTGGCGGCAGTTACACCGTCACGGTCAATCGCGTCAAAGAGTCTGCGACACCGCAGAACCCGATCTGGCCCAATAGCGTGGCCGTGTTCGGCGCACCGATTGGGCTGCCAGGCGCACCAACGATCACGATCACCCAGGCAGGTAACGCACAAGCGACGTTGTCATACACAGCCCCCGCGTCTGACGGCGGTGCGGCGATCACAAGCTATACCGCAAGCTGCACATCCGGTCAGTTACCTGTCACGGCGACCACGACAGCACTCAGTGTGACCGTCGCGGGCCTCACCAATGGCGTGGCCTACGACTGTACGGTGTCTGCCAGCAATTCTGTTGGCGCCGGGCCTGCATCGAGCAGCGTGCGCGTAACGCCAATCGCGCCACCGGTGCCGACACTCATTGAAGTCGCGTCACAAAAAACCCACGCCAGCGCGGGAACGTTTGAAGTCATCGTCGATACTGCACCTGCAATCAACGGTGCCGTAACGGTCGAATCGCGCGGTATTGGCAGCGGCCATACCATCGTGTTCCGCTTCAATATCCCCATTACGTCGCCCGGGACGCTTACGCTGGCGCAAACGTCGCAGGCAGGCGGCGCGGCAGCGACAATCGCTGCATCGGGCAGCGAGATCCGCGTGACGCTCACTGGGGTAACAGACAATCAGCGCGTCTCCATGGCATTGGCCAATATCAACGGCTTGCCTGCGGCCACTGCATCCGCGTCTATCGGCTTTCTGGTCGGCGATGGCAATAATTCGCGGTCGGTGAATTCCAGCGACATCAGCGGTGTAAAAGCGCGCTCAGGACAGACCACCACATCGAGCAATTTCAGATTTGATGTCAACGCATCCGGCAGCATCAATTCATCTGACATCTCAGCCGTGAAGGCGCGTTCGGGACTGGTGTTGTAGTTATAAGTTTTAAGCCGCAGCTCTGCCAGCCTCACCCCTTCGTTTTAAAAATCACTATGTGCTGCCATGGCAGTACATTCGAGGTGCGCTCCCACTCAATCTGATGCAGCGCGGCTTCGCGTTTGATTTGCGCCTCACTCATTTTATGCAACGCTTTGATCGGCACGTTTGCATCTTCAGCGCGGTATTCCACAAACGCCACACGTCCGCCGGGCTTTAGCGATTTGACTATCGAGCGCATCACCTCGAACGGAAATTCAAGCTCGTGGTAAACATCAACCATGATCGCCAGATCAACACTACCCATGGGAAGCTTGACATCATCGACGTTGGATAAGATCGGTTTGACGTTACCGTAGCGCTCATCACGCGCGATCACCGACAAAAGCTGCACCATCTGCGGCTGCACATCGACTGCGTAGACTTTGCCTGTCTTGCCGACGACATCAGCCATGCGGCGCGAGTGATATCCCGAGCCTGCGCCAATGTCAGCGACCACCATGCCCGGTTTGAGCTTGAGTTCAGCGAGCAACAGATCGGGGCGTTCCTCCTGCAAGCGCTCAGGCCGTTCCAGCCAAGCCGCGGCTTGCCAGCCCATCACACCAGCGATCTCGCGCGCCATAAACGATTTACCAATTCCGTCAGCGCTTGGTTTGGTGCGTTGATACGCGTTCGCATCGGCATATGCTGTGCCGTGTGACGCGAGTGACAGTACGAGCGCAGCAACAGTGGCAATACGTACGCGAGCGCGCCACCAAAAATGCATTGAGCTTACAGCTGTCATATTCACATTCCTTCGAATTTCAATTTGCGCGTACCGCGCTAAACTATCTGATCCCGCAAGTAAGTATATCGAGCGCATAACTTCCATCCACTGCTGGTGTACCATCAATGCGCCGTTGGTCATCCTGAAAGAGTGTGTGAACCTACAAAATATCTCGATCCGCAATGCGGTCAAATCGTATGCAGCGCTGGTTGCCATTGTGTTCCTCGTCACGGCATTCACCACGTTGCCTGCGATCTATTCATTCGCCGATACTGCAGGCAATGCGGCAGCCAATGCGTTTACGCTCATCAGCGGCGTAATGTTCATCGGGCTGATTGCAATCATCGGCGGCGCAAAGTGGCTGCTTAGCCATATTTCAGGGCGGCTGGAGTTAGTAGTTGCCGAGACCGAAAATCTGCGTGCGGGCGATTGCGATCTGACGCGCAGACTGCCGACGATGAGTGGCGCGCTGGGCAAACTGTGCGCATCGCTGAATGCATTTGTCGGCCAGCTTCACGATCTCGTTGCCAGCGTTACCACCAACGCCACTGAGATCGCCATGGCTGCGCGGCAAATTAGCGCTGGAAACACTGACCTTTCAGCGCGCACCGAGGAGCAGGCATCGACCCTCGAAGAAACCGCATCGAGCATGGAACAATTCACCAGCTCAGTAAAGCAGAACGCCGAGAATACCAAGCTTGCCAGCGGCCTCGCGACATCGGCCTCGGCAGCGGCACAACGAGGCGGCAATGTTGTTACGGAAGCTGTTGCCAAAATCACTGCGGCCAACGAAAGTGCACGCAAAATCGGCACAATCGTGACGACCATTGACTCCATCGCGTTTCAAACCAATATCCTCGCCCTCAATGCTGCCGTCGAAGCCGCACGTGCGGGCGAACAGGGGCGCGGCTTTGCGGTGGTGGCGTCGGAAGTGCGCGCCCTGGCCCAACGCAGCGCGGCATCGGCAAAGGAAATCAAGGCGCTTATCGGCAATGCAATCGATCAGGTAGATGAAGGCACTCAGCTCGTCACTGAAGTAGGCACCGCCATGCGAAGTATCATTGTCGGCATCGAGCAGGCGGCAGCGATCATGAATGAAATTACCAGCGCCACTCGCGAGCAATCGGTCGGTATCGAGCAAGTCAATCGCGCGATCATGCAGATGGAAGATGTGACCCAGCAAAATGCGGCGCTCGTCGAGCAAGCTGCGGCGGCGGCTGAATCAATGCGCGAACAAGCCGAGGACCTAACGCTGCTGGTGTCGCGCTTCAAATTGGATGATAAAAAACTGCGTACGAGTGGCAATCGTCAGATGAAGAGAACGTCTAAAAATCTCATCCCCGTTCGTGCTGAGCTTGTTGATAGATATTCGTAATTTCTAGCGCTGGCGAGCCTCGTGGCACGGAAATGCCTGAAGAACGCCACCAATGCTTGTTCTACGAAGTATATTTGTAGCCTCAAAAATCCTCAGACACGACGCAACAACAACCGATCAAGCGCATTCAGCGTGTCGTAAATCTCTTTGAAGTCCGCGAACAACACATCATCACGCGGTGCGAGGGTACGGAAGGCCGGATCGCGACGCACCAGCGTGAAAATTTTGCGGAAGCTGTTTTGGCCATCGATATGCCGCAGGATCAAAGGGCCGAATCTGCCCGGGCTGATCGTGATCGAGACGCCGCTGTGTGCATGGTCGAGAATAAATGGCTGTCCATTGCTGCGGGCGAATACTTCTGCGAGCTCGGGCCCGGTGACTGGCTCGTGAAATAGAAAAGGGATACAGTCAGGATCGCCGTAGACCGCCTTGCAGCTTGCTGATCGGGTGAGGAAAAACGAATGCGTCTGCACGCGGCCATGAAACAGCTCCGCGATCTGGTATTGCTGGCGCAGTGGCATTTTGCGGATGGCTTCGAGCACGTCAGGTGGGCGCGTGCCCATCACCAAGTGAGGCAAATATGACGATCTGCCACATGCAAAATCGGTCAGCTCAATGTTCAAGCCATGCCCATCCACCAGCCAATCAAATAGCTCACCGACGGTATAAGAACGGTCTTGCGAATGCAGCAACAAATCGTAGATACCCGCATCGCCATTGCGGTGGTCGCCATAAAGTGCCTCGCCGCGCTTGAACCAGTTGGTCGCAGGCAGACAACCTAGAATTTGGTGGGTGCGGTCAATCTGCTCTGCATGCGCATGTTCGTTTGCGTTGATCAACTTCATGAGCGATTGCATTTGATACACGCCCGTGCGACCGACCGTGGCATACACCATCAAGCCCATCGCGCCCGACTCTTTCAACACGGCAAGCAACGCCTTGAAACCGGCGTCAGGGTCTGCGAGATGATGCAGCACACCGACGCAATTGATGTAATCGAACTTGCCAACATCAAGCGTCGGCAGATTCAACAGCGAATCATGCACCCAGCGGATATTGCTGAGGCCGCGAATTTCGGCCCGCTGCTGCGCTATTGACATACTCGCGCCACTGAAATCCAGATGAACAATTTCTGCATCGGTGTTACGCAACTGCTCGGCGAGGAAAATGGTCGAGTCGCCCGTACCGCCACCCGCGACCAGCGCACGAAAGCCGCTGCCGAACGTTTCCCTGCCGCCGAAGCAATAGTGATTGATCATCGCCAAATCGTCCAACCACGTCGGCATCAATTGCTTGCGTTCGTCGGCGGGATCGCGCGACGGATACGGCATCGCTTCGTATTGCGCCCTTACCTCAGGAATCGCGTTCGACGACATGCTAATGCAGCCGACCGCCGCCGCCGGATGGCGCAGGAAAAACAGGCTTAGTCGGGTTCTCTATCTTCGGCAATAGTGCGTGCTGCAACATATGCGTCAACAAGATCACCCGTGGCGCGGGCGGGATGACGTAATGCAGCCAGTGGTGTCCGGGGTCCCTGATCTGCAACAGCGTGCCGGTGTCCACCATCGACACATACCACTTCGGATCAAGCACCGCGCGCAGCTCGCCTTGCGGCTGCTCGTCAGGCATGGGCGTATTGAGCTCCTCCCGGCGTTTCGCGGCGCGGGCGATCAACAGATCGAGTTCAGCAACAGAAAGTTTTGAAATAT
>JANNRY010000160.1:0-8713 GCA_031401935.1 Betaproteobacteria bacterium
GTTACAAAGGCAAGAATGTCCACGAAGTGCTCGACATGACGGTTGAACTGGCGTTTGAATTTTTCAAACCTGTGCCCGTCATCGCGCGCAAACTCAGCACCCTGCTCGATGTGGGCTTGGGATATATCAGGCTCGGACAAAGTGCGACCACGCTGTCGGGTGGTGAAGCGCAACGTGTGAAGCTCTCGCTGGAGCTGTCCAAACGCGATACCGGCAAAACCTTGTTCATCCTTGACGAGCCGACCACAGGCCTCCACTTCCACGATATTGATCTGTTGCTAAAAGTGCTGCATCGGTTACGTGACCACGGCAATACGGTTGTCGTGATCGAGCACAATCTGGATGTCATCAAGACGGCAGACTGGTTGATTGATTTAGGCCCCGAAGGTGGCGACGGTGGTGGTGAAATCGTTGGGCAAGGCACGCCCGAAGACCTTGCACAAATGCCGCAAAGCTTTACTGGACGCTATCTGGCACCACTGCTGGGTGTTGCCCCGAAACGAGCTGCTGCGCGAAAATGAGCCAATGAATCCACGCGAACTGTTAATCGATAGCTTCCGCGCCGCCTTGTCGGCGGCTGATCCACTGGTGATTGTGCCGGGCCATCTGCCTGCGCCGCCGAAAGGCAGGACCGTTGTCGTTGGTGCAGGAAAAGCAGCCGCGGCGATGGCGAAAGCGGTCGAGACCCATTGGCCTGCGGACGCGTCGCTCGAAGGCATCGTGATCACACGCTACGCACATGGTTACGATGGCAGCTCTGCCGACGACGCACCGCTCAAAAGGATACGCGTGCTCGAAGCAGGCCACCCGGTGCCTGATGAGGCTGGTGAAGCTGCGGCACACGAAATTCTCTCGTTGGCCGCATCAATGAGCGCGGATGATTTACTGCTGGTGTTGGTATCGGGAGGTGGCTCCAGCCTGCTTTCATTGCCGGTACCGGGTATCGCGATAGCCGACTTAAAGGCGGTGACTTCAGAACTACTTGCCAGTGGCGCGCCGATTCAGGAAATGAACATTGTACGAAAACATCTTTCTGCCATTCAGGGTGGCAGACTAGCGGCGGCGACCAAGGCGCGCGTGCTTTCGTTGATCATTTCAGATGTCACAGGCGACGACCCTTCAGCGATTGGGTCCGGACCCACCGCGCCTGATCCATCGACCTATCAGGACGCACTGGATATTCTTAACGCGTATCGCATCGTGCCGCCGTTGGCGGTGATACGTCATTTGTCCAACGGTGCGCGTGGCGATATTGCCGAAACGCTTAAGCCCGATGACGCGATTTTTTCGCGCGTTGAAAATCGGGTGATCGGTACAGCACACGCAAGCCTTTCCAGAGCGGCGGCATTTTTTCAACAGCGCGGTATCACGCCAATGATTCTGGGCGACGGTGTCACTGGTGAAGCGCGCGAAGTGGCGAAAGTGTATTCCGCGTTGGTACAACAAATCAGACAGCATCACCACCCTTTGCAGCCGCCGGTCGCGCTGATTTCCGGTGGTGAGTGTACGGTGACGCTGCGCAGAGATCTTGAGGAACCCGGCCATGGTGGAAGATGCACCGAATTTTTGCTTTCACTTGCCATTGAATTGAACGGTTGCGAACACGTACACGCACTAGCTTGTGACACTGACGGCATCGATGGTTCAGAAGACAATGCCGGCGCTTATTTATCACCCACTTCGTTGCAACGCGCGATGACAGAAGGGCTTTCAGCCAAAAAACTGATGGCCGCAAACAACGCATACGGATTTTTCGCGCCGATAGGTGATCTCGTCGTGACAGGCCCGACCCGTACAAACGTCAACGACTATCGAATCATATTCATTGATCGGCAGCGGGAAGCCTCTACCTAGGCTTCCACGCCGTGGCAAATTATCTCCGGGAATGAATGCGGTCAAGCAAGCAAACTCGGCAATTGACAATTAGGTTAAGCTTTTGCGGAGTACTGCATTTAGTATTCAACCATGCAATCATGACAATTGGTTACAAACAGAATAGTCGGTGGTGATATTGCATATGCCCGGCGAGATCGCAATTGTGCGGCGTCCAATTTTGTATTCGGATCGTCGGGCCGTTCAGTCAGCAAGCTAAATGTTTAGATCCCAATCTCATGATTCGGAAATAGCATCCCGCGATGTGCCTACACCACAACGTTGGCCCTTGATCGTGCTTATTCTTGCGCCAAGTATTGCACTTCTAAGTTTGTTGGCAGGGCCCAAGAATGTTGCTGGCGCTGGCGTGATAGGCACTGCGCTCGCGCTCGTGGTCTGGTTGGCGATTGCGCTGCGCCGCGAACGCAACGCGCGGGCCACGATGGAGAAGGACCTGGCGCAGCGGGAAACCACACTGGCGCTGCTACGTGAACACTTTGATGAAGCGCAGCGTTTATCAAACTGCGGCAGTTGCCTGTTTACCGAAGCCGGCAAGCTCAGCGCCAGCCAGCAGTATCTGGACTTGCATCGCGTTTCTGCTGAAAATTGTCCGCAGACGACTGACGAATATCTGATGCGCTTTCTGGTTGAGCCGATGGAGATCGAATCGGCAAGGGCCAATATCATGCGCCATCGTAGTGGGCAGCCCACCGAGGGCATACGGCACGTCAGGCTCGACGATGGAACGCGCAAGTGGTTCCAGTTTAAGAATCTGCCCAGATTTGATGCTGAAGGCAGACTGACCGGGTATTTTGGAATCACCAGAGACGTCACCGAGGAGCGAGAGGCAATTCTGGCATTGACTGCGCGCACCTCGGAGCTGGAAAGGGCCAAGCAGATCGTGGGACTCGGTACATGGACTTGGTTTCCGGCGACTGATGCGCTGGTGACCTGTGACTACATGGCTCATCTATATGGCACGACACCGCACAATCAACCGAAAACCATGCTCGAATGGGCTCGTCGATTTATGCCTGAGGAGGATTTCGACGCTTTTTTACCCCTGCTGCAAAATTGTTTCGACGGCATCCCCTTCGACCGTGAGCGGCGCATGATTTCTGCCGACGGTCAAAAGAAATGGATCCGTTCAATTGCAGAACCAGTTTACGATGCGGGCGGCACGCTTACCCACTATAGCGGTGTGACACTCGACATCACACGGCAGAAAAATGCACTTGTTCAACTTGCGACCAAGACAGAGCAATTGGTTCTGGCACAACAGGTCGGTCGAATGGGTAGCTGGTACTGGGATATCAAGTCCGATGGCATCGAATTCTCGGACCACTACAGAGAGATTTATGAGATCAATGCCGGGGCAATGCCAGCTAGCTGGACAGAATGGGCCAGGCAATTTATCGAAAAATTTTGCCATCCTGACGAGAGGGAGCAGGCGTGGACCACTGTGCAGCGGGTTGCCGCAGGCGAGGCCGTCGAATCGCACCGCCGTATCATTACAGCCGCAGGTAACCCGCGATGGATTCACAATATCGGCCAACCCGTTCGTAACCCGAATGGTGCAGTGGTCGGTTTCTCCGGTGTCACCAGAGATATCACCGACGAAAAAACGCGTGAATTGCAATTGACTGAAACGACACGTCAATTAAGTGAGGCACATCGAATTGCTGAAATGGGACATTTCTACTGGGATTTGGCAACCGACAAGATCGAAGGCTACGGAGACTACGACAGCGTTTACGACTCCACACCCGAAACGCGATTTAAGACCATGAGCGAATGGCGGGAGAGAGTCTGTCACCCTGACGATTACGACAAGTCTGACGAGAACAACGCCACCAGCGTCCAGCGAGGGGACCCTTATTCTGTGCACCGGCGAATATTTACAAGCAAGGGCGAAATACGCTGGGTAGAGCTGACTGCCGAACCAGTCCGCACCGTGTCGGGTGGCGTCGCCGGATACCGTGGCGTCGCCCGCAACATCACGGCGCAAAAGACGGCAGAAATAAAATTGCAGCAGAGCGAAGAAAAATTCCGGATGCTGACGGAGATTTCTTCGGACTGGTTCTGGGAGACCGACATTGAGCATCGATTCACCTTCCTGTCGCTTGAAATTTCGCTGGGTTCCGGAAAAAGGCGGGAGGAAATTATTGGCAGGACTCGCTGGGAATTGTTTCCGGAAGGCATGACCGCACAGCAATGGCAGGCTCATCGTGAGACGCTGGCAGAGCGCCGGCGATTTCAGGGCATGGTGACGCGCAGTGTTGATCACGAGACAGGCAAGATAACGGGGTTTTTCAGCATTAGCGGCGTACCCATGCATGATGCACACGGAAAATTTGTCGGCTATCGTGGCATCGGTCGGGACATTACCCGCATCAAGCTAACAGAGAAGGCCGTCGCGGAGAGCGAAGCAAATTTTCGACTGATTACGCAAAACATGCGCGACATCATTGTGCTCATGCGGACTGACGGGAAAACGTTTTATCTTTCGCCTTCTTTTACGCGAGTCACCGGACACGATATTGCATCCAGTATTGAGAATGATGCAGAACAGTTTTTTCACCCAGATGACTTTGTCCGGGTGAAAACTGAGTTCACACGCTGTGTCATCGGGGATGGCCAACCCGCAACGATGACCTACCGATTTCAACATGCGGATGGGCACTATATTTGGCTGGAGGGCCAGATGCATCTGGTGCGCAATGAGGACGGTTTGCCGAAGCACGTTCAGATCAGCGCACGCGACATCACGTCGCGTCGGCATGCTGAAATTGCTGTAGAAGGCAAGACACTCGAACTCAAGGAGGCCAACGCAGCGCTTGAAGTCGAAATACGCAGCCGACAGGAGCTCGAACGTAATATCCTGATGACAATCGAAATGGAGTCGGCAAGGGTCGGGCTGGAATTACACGATGAACTTGGCCAGGACCTCACCGGCATTGCGCTACTGACTAAGATGCTTGCTCAAAAGCTTGGCGAGAAAAGTCTTGAGGAGGCGCAACTGGCGAACCGCATTTCCGAACTGGTCAATCGAACCATCGGCCATACTCGAATGATCGCGCATGGATTGTCGCCCTACATTTGGGGTAGCGACGGTCTGGCTGCCGCGCTGAAACAACTCGCACACGATGTCAACAGTCTGGAATCGGTGAAATGCGACGCACGTATTCCGACTGCGGTGACCATTAACGATGAAGTAGTGGCGCTCACTTTGTATCGGGTTGCGCAGGAGGCGGTCAACAACGCGCTTAAACATAGCAAGGCTGAGAAAATCCGCATTGCGTTGACACGCACCAGTCGAGGCATAGAGCTTTCTGTTTCCGATAACGGCGTCGGCCCGCGACCGGCTGAAGATGGTGCCGAGGAGCAGCACGGCTTACTCAGTATTCGGCATCGGTGCCGGGCCATCGATGCGACGCTCTCCATCGGTAAACCCAGACTCGGTGGTACGATGGTGCGAGTCATGTGGCGCGGCAAGGATTCACAGAAACCGCCGGTGCGGGCAAAAGAAAATAGCAAGGAGACGCATTGAAATCTCGAATCATGGTTGTTGATGACCATGCCATCGTTTTGCACGGCTTGAAGGAGTTGATCAATAGCGAGCCCGATCTGGAAGTCATTATGACGGCGGAATCCGCCGAGCATGCGCTCGATATGCTCCGGGAACAGGTTCCGGATATCGTCGTTACCGATATTTCATTGCCTGGTTTATCCGGCCTGGAATTGATCAAGGCGATCTCGCGCCTCCACCCTGATCTGCCGACAATGGTGCTAAGCATGCATGACGAACTGGTGCATGGCGAACGCGCCTTGCGCGCGGGTGCGAAAGGTTATCTGGTCAAGCAGGAGGCCCCCGAAAAAGTGATCAAAGCCATTCGCAAAGTGCTCGCGGGCGAACGATACCTAAGCGAGCGCATGCAGACGCTATTGGCGCACAAGGTGCGCGGGCGACCGACAAATCAACCGCCTTCGGTTTTGTCTGGGCTTACCGACCGCGAGCAGGAAATTTTCCGCTTGATCGGCATCGGCCTTGGCACCAGTGAAATCGCGACCAAATTGAGCCGGAGCGTAAAGACCATCGAGGCACATCGGGCAAATCTGAAGCAAAAATTGGGGTTACGCAATGCGCTGGAGCTGAATCGATTCGCGGCTAACTGGGCGGATCGCGAGCGCGTCTAGCTTTGCCAAAAAATCTGCGCTAATTTATATAGATCAAGCACTGGAGGGGCTTGCAGGACATTTTACCGTCAGCAGCCTCACCAGTGCTAGACTTTCCCAATTCTATTCGCCGCTTCTGCCAACGTCGCTTCGCGCTTGGCAAAACAAAAACGCACGATCTGTTCATCCTGCGCGTCATGATAGAACGCCGAGACCGGAATGCAGGCCACTCCACATTCTCGCGCCAGATGCTGCGCAAAATCGACGTCGCTCATCTCTGCAAATTCAGCAATATGGGCGTATTGAGCTGACACGAAATAAGTGCCGCGCGAGCGCTGCCATTTAAGGCGCGAGTCGTTCACGTGCGACAAAAAGTAATCGCGCTTGACCTGATAGAAGTGCGGCAATTCGTTGTGCGTGCCCAATGTCATATAGTCGGCAATCGCATGTTGAGATGGCGTATGCACCGTGAATACAATGAATTGATGCGCTTTGCGAAACTCGGTCATCAATGGCTTGGGAGCCAGACAATAGGCAATCTTCCAGCCGGTCACGTGGTAGGTTTTACCGAATGACGAAATGACGAATGCGCGTTCCGCCAACGCGGGAAATCGCGCCACACTTTGATGCGATGCCCCGTCAAACACCATGTGCTCATATACCTCATCGCTGATGAGAAAAATATCGGTATCCCGCAACAAATTGGCGAGTGCGTCCATGTCCTCCTTGGGCCAGCAGGTTGCGGTTGGATTGTGCGGTGTATTGATTATGATGGCGCGGGTGCGCGGCGTGATGAGTGCGCGCACCTGTTGCCAATCGGGTCGATAGTCAGGAAATTTCAGCATTGCAAACACCGGCACGCCGCCGTTCATGCGGATTACCGGCTCATAGCTGTCGTAGACGGGCTCAAAAATAATGACTTCATCGCCCGGATGCACAATAGCAGTGAGCGCGGTCTGAATGGCCTGTGTGGCACCGGCGGTGATGGTGATTTCGTATGCAGGGTCGTATTGGTGGCCATACAACGTCGCCACTTTTTCAGCGACTCTCTCCCGCAGCGGAAGAATGCCTGCCATCGGCGGATACTGGTTGTGGCCCGCGCGCATGGCGTCGTTCATCATCTCGATCAGCCGCGGATCGCACTCGAAATCCGGAAAGCCCTGACCAAGGTTGACGGCACCAACCTCCTGCGCGAGCGCAGACATCGTTGTGAAAATAGTGGTGCCAACGTGCGGCAATTTTGAGACGATTGATTTCATGGCAGCATGATAACAGCGCAGTTTGTATGTCCACCGCGAATAGCTTCAAGACGTTATTGTCGGCAACTCAGAATGCAGTATCTGCGGCGTTTGAACCACATGCATTCAGGAACTTCAGACCGTTTTCCGAGTCTGTTGACAGGGTTTATCATGACTACTTTTAGAAAGCTTGCATTGCCAATCCAGTCATATTTGCAAGCGTGCACGCTTGCCGCAGTGTTCTCCACCACCGTGTTTGCGCAGTCGAGTGTTGCACCGACATTGTCGGCGGCGCCGGTCGTTCTGGATAAAATCGAGATCAGCGGCGAGCAGCCAGGGCCGGGCATGTGGAGAGTATCGAAGGGTGATCACGTTTTGTGGATCGTTGGCACGCAAACACCCGTTCCGCAAAAAATGACTTGGCGCGCCAAGGGCATTGAAGCAATCATTGCGCAATCCCAACAGGTGTTGACTGCGCCATCGGTGTCAATTTCGCTAAAACAGATTGGCTATTTCAGAGCGCTCACGATGCTACCGTCGGCAATGCAAGCCCGAAAGAATCCAGACGGTGCAATGCTAAAAGATATCGTTCCCGCTGAACTTTATGCGCGTTGGTCGGTGATGCGCGACAAATATATTGAGCAATACAATCAGGACGACGAGGAAAACGACATCGAGCGTATGCGCCCAATGTATGCGGCGATGGAGCTCTACCGCAAAGCCATCAGCAAAGTCGGCCTCACGAGCGCCAGCCCAGTCTGGCCGATGATTCGCGACGCGGCAAACAAGCACAAGGTCAAAATCACCGAGGTAAAGTTGGAGCCCGCCATCAATGATCCTCGTGGGGCGCTGAAAGAACTGAGAGCATCCAGACTCGCCGATCTTGACTGCTTTGCGAAAACGATTGAGCGTATCGAAACCGATTTGGCCAACATGCGAGTTCGCGCGAACGCATGGGCGACCGGCGACATCAACGCCATACGCAGCCTTCCCGTCGCAGACCAGCGCGCTGCCTGCGAGGCCGCCATCAGGGATGCGTCATTCATTAAGACGCTAGGCGCGCAGAACGTTCCTGCTCAAATGGAGAACAAATGGCTGAATGCGGCAGAAGCCGCGCTCAAAACCGACAAAGTTGCGCTTGCTGTGTTGCCGATTGCGCAAATTGTTGCACCTGATGGTTACGTCGCGAAATTGAGGGCGAGGGGATATTCAGTGCAGGAGCCGGAATAGCAAATAACAGAAACACTAGCATTGGCGGGGCGTTCAGGGCATTTTCGTCTGAAGACAGCCGTCAAATGGCGATCTATGTGTTGTGTTTCAGGACGTTGTTCGGTAAGCGCGATGCGGGAGGCTGGTAGTCCAACGCGGAATGGGGCCTTTGCGTATTGTAGAACTTGAGCCACGGCCTGAGAGCTTTTGTTCTTTCA
>JANNRY010000161.1:0-4648 GCA_031401935.1 Betaproteobacteria bacterium
GTGCTCGATTGCACCGAGATGCTGGCGTTGCGTGGCATGGCCGTTTCAAATGGCAAACTGTCCCAAGACAACAGTGCCGCCACGTTTTCAGAGTGGTTGGAGGATTGCACGCTCGCGATGACGCTTAGCTACACCGGCACCACGCAGGTCTATCAAAGCATCGTGCCGGTATCGGGATTGTCGGTCGCAGAATGCTTTGAACATTATTTCGATCTGTCCGAACAGCTTCCAACGCATCTGTGGCTGGCTGCAAACGAAACCGGTGCGGGCGCTTTGTTGCTTCAAAAATTGCCGAACGCGGATCAAAAAGACGCCGACGGCTGGGCGCGTGTCGAGCAACTTGCCGCAAGCGTGAGCGATCAGGAATTAATCACGTTGCCGGCCGAGCAATTGCTGGTGCGATTGTTCGCCGAAGAAGACGTACGCGTCTATGCGCCGACGCCAGTCAGCTATGCCTGTAAACGCGATGTGGGAAAAGTGGAAGCCATGCTTCGCTCACTCGGGCGCGACGAAGTGGAAGCGACGCTCGCAGAACTTGGCATCGTAGAAGTCAAAGATGATATCTGCAATCAGGTTTACCGCTTCGATGCGGACGCGGTGAGGCGATTATTTGAGTAAGCGTTTCCGTGTTGGGCTTTGCTTAAACTAGTAAGCTCTAGCACGGGTGAGCTTCGCAGCCATAAAATGCTTGGAAACGCCCGTCAATGCTAGACTTTCAATGATTTATGCTGCCGGGACGTTTTTACCGACCGCGATGTCCGTGATGCCCGCCACGATACCCGTAATATCCGCCGCCCCGGAAACCGCGTGACAGGCCAATGGAAAGACCAAGCAACGGCAATATTGGCGAGCCATAGTAGCCATAGTCATAGTAAGAGGGAGTGTAATAAGGCCTAGGCGCGTAATAACTTGGCGCGACATACACGCGCTCAACATAGTGCGGCTCAACCGTGATCGTGTCTGAATAGCCGCGATCTCGGTCTGCGTCCCATCTCTCCGTCGAACGCACTACCCGATACGGCCTGTCGCGATCCGCATCCCAGCGTTCCTCATAAATTGTCTCGGTTACAGGCGAGGACGATAGCGACGTGCGTGCTGCCGCGCGCGCCGCCACGGCCGGCGTGATTTGCAGGCTCACCGTCGCGCCCGGATCTTCCGCCAACTGTGTTGTGTATTGCTTGCCCGCATATTCATAAACCACTTTGTAGCCGATGGTGCGCGTCTCAAAATTGGTCACGCTTCGGCACGCATCGCGCGGGCCCGCATCCAGGGCGCACTGCTTTTGCTGCACCCCCACTTCACGGGTGACTGGCGTGCTCGAAATCACTTTGCCCACCTCCTGAGCCGCAGCAACACCCGACACCATCATCAATCCCGACACCAGTAAAAGCTTTTTCATTTTCATCACCTCAACTTTCACGTTTTTGGCCGAACCAAGCCGCACTTAACAATATAGACACTACACCTTTTGACAGGTTCAAGCATTTTCGAACGTCCCCATGCACCACACAGAGCTAGAACGCGATGTAAACTGCCACATGCCCCACGCCATGCACCACTTCTGAAAGGAAACGTATGTTCTCACGCACCCAACTGCAGCTCAAACCCATCGGATCAATCGTGGCCCGCATCCAGTCAAGTCTGGCCGCAGCGTTGTTGCTGCTGCTCGTGCAGTCGAGCGCCGGCGCACAGCAATTTTTTGGCGACTGGGCGGTCGAGCGCAATCGCGAACTCGTGGTCGCCATCACCCGCAACACGTCTGAATCCGCCTTTGGTTATGCCTGCAACCGCACAACGAATGAATGCCTGTTTTTCTTCATGCCGGATCGGTTAAAGTGCAACGAAGGCGGTCGCTATGCGCTGCTCGTGAACGGCGGTAATGAAAGCACCGCACGCAGCACGGTTTGCCGCAAACTCAGTTGGCAGGATGGTCAGCAGTTTGCCAATGTGCTTGATGGATCGGAAGCGTTGCGCAAACAACTGGCAAATGCCAATGAATCGACCATCGGCATCGCGCGCGGCACGGGGGCGGATGGTTTTTCGGTATCGAAATTCAGCATGCGTGGCTTCCGCGAAGCGTTTGACCGGGTCAATCGACGTCGCGATGACCGTGATGACCGCGGGCCGCGCGACTACAACACCGACAATCGCGGCGGCGGCGTCAGCAGCATCGATGTTGAGCTCTACGAGCATGATAATTTTCAAGGTCGCCGTTTAGAGGTGCGCTCTGATCTGGCCAATCTGGCGGACCATAATTTCAACGACTTCGTCTCGTCCATCATCGTCAATCGTGGCCGGTGGGAAATCTGCACCGATGCGTTTTTTCGCGGTAGCTGTGCCACTTATGGACCGGGCCGTTATGCCAATGTGGGCCAATACAACGATCAGTTCTCATCGATTCGCCGATTGAATTGAAAATCCCTCATGACAATGCCCGCGACACCATTAACCAACGCAGAAATTTCCCATCTCGAATCCCTGCTGGCCACCCCGGCGTTTAAAAAGCAGGCGATGGGGCTGGACGAGATTCAAGGTTTTCTCTGTGCCGCCATCAGCGGACCGCAGCCGGTAAAGTCTGCGCAATGGTTGCCCGCCGTGCTCGGTAATCCTGAATACGCCAGCGAGGAACAGGCCGGGGCCGTGAAAGAATTGCTGCTGCGTTTTTATGCAGAGATCGTTGCTGATCTTGCGGCCGGTGAATCGCTCGGATTGGTGCTCAATCTTGCCGACCCGTCAAACGCGGCCACGGAGGGCGAATACGATTACAGCGCGTGGTGTCAGGCTTATCTGGACGGCGTTGAGTTTTCAGCCGTATCGTGGATGGAAGCGGGAGATGAAGAAGAAATAAATGAGCTTTTGTTTCCGATCAGTTTGCTCGCAGGCGAGATCGATCCGAAAGCATTGAAGCAGATCAAGCCGCGCGAAATGGCGGAGTTGCTCGAAGAATGTCGCGAAGATTTGCCGATGCTCGCCGTCGATATTTACAAATATTTTCAGTCGCTGCGTGAGAGAGGAAATACACGCACTAATGAACGTCCGAGCGTGGCAGCGAAAAATCCCGGCTCAGGAGAAGCGCGAGCGAAACCCGCGAAGAAGAAACTGCATTGAACTAGAGAACAATTCAACAGCTGTCATTTCGACCGTAGGGAGAAATCTGCTTTTGGTGTTGAAAGTAAAAGCAGATTTCTCACCGCATCAAGCTGCGTTCGAAATGACAGGGAGAATATTAAAACACCGCGCCCAGCTTGCCGTTCCAGCCGTTTGTGTCCTGAAAACCTCGCCAGTGCTAGTGTTTCAATAATTTATTGACACTTATTTCGTCTGAAGCGACTGCAATATGCCGGTCTTGTGGATGCGGCATAATTGTTTAGCGGCACAATCAAAAAATCAACTCCGCCGCATCACCTCACAGGAGAGAACCATGTTCAATCGCATCAAACTTCTGGCCGCCTCGCTGCTTGCTGTGGCATCAATTGCCCTGCCCGCCGCTGCGCAAAACGCCATCTGCTACAACTGTCCGCCCGAGTGGGCAGACTGGGGAACGCAGCTAAAACTCATCAAGGAAAAAACCGGCATCACTGTCCCACAGGACAACAAGAACTCCGGCCAATCGCTTTCGCAACTCGTCGCTGAAAAAGCCAACCCGGTTGCCGACGTCACTTACCTCGGCGTGACCTTCGGTATCCAGGCGAAAAAAGAAGGCGTGGTCACCAACTACAAACCGGCCAACTGGGCGGATATTCCCGATGGCCTGAAAGATCCCGACGGCGCCTGGTTCACGATCCATTCCGGCACACTGGGTTTTATGGTCAACGTCGACGCGCTCAAGGGAAAACCGGTTCCAAAATCGTGGGCCGATTTGCTGAAGCCTGAATACAAAGGCCTGATCGGCTACCTTGATCCACCGAGCGCGTTCGTCGGCTACGTCGGTGCAGTGGCCGTGAATCAGGCGATGGGCGGCAACATGAACGACTTCGGCCCGGCCATCAAATATTTCACACAATTGCAAAAGAACGAACCGATTGTGCCCAAGCAGACGTCCTATGCACGCGTGCTCTCGGGCGAAATCCCGATCCTGCTCGATTACGATTTCAACGCCTATCGCGCAAAATACAAAGACAAAGCCAACGT
Organism: Betaproteobacteria bacterium; assembly: GCA_031401935.1. Lineage (GTDB taxonomy): Bacteria > Pseudomonadota > Gammaproteobacteria > Burkholderiales > Usitatibacteraceae > UKL13-2. The sequence continues at coordinate 4,132 of JANNRY010000161.1, forward strand.
TGCGTTTGTGATTCCTGCAGAGGGCACCGTCGTGGTGCCATACGTGATGAGTCTGGTGAACAAGGGACCGAATGCAGCCAATGGCAAAAAAGTGCTCGACTTCGTGATGTCCGATGAAGGCCAGGCCGTGTGGGCGAATGCCTATCTGCGCCCGGTGCGTGCGAGCGCGGTGTCGAAAGAAGCCGCAGCGCGCTTCCTGCCTACAGCCGAATATACGCGCGCCAAAACCATCGACTACGCCAAGATGGCTGAAGTGCAGAAAGGGTTTTCGGATCGGTATTTGAAGGAAGTAAAGTAGGAAATTAAATAGTGGTTGCTGGTTAAGGCTGCGTTTCATGCGTGACGCCAATACTTGCGGCTCCGTCACCCGGCGACGGGGGAAGCAACCGTGTCAAGAAGAAGGTTGAATTTTCCATGCCTGATCCTTTTTTAGCATCGCGTTGAGAATGGTCAATAGCTTCCTCATGCACGCAGTCATCGTGAGCTTGAACGGCTTGCCGGCCTTGGTCAGACGCTC
>JANNRY010000162.1:0-41242 GCA_031401935.1 Betaproteobacteria bacterium
GAACGAATTAGAGTCCTCACTGCTGGCGTTCCAAAAAATTTCCCAAACGGCGAAGTCGTTCCAGTTTCAGCTCGCACGTTCGATGGCACGACAAAAACCACTGGATCTTTCGCCGCTTGACGCGATGGCAGCGCATTGGGAACTAGGCATCACGGCGTTGCGTCACCAACACGGCTAACTCTTAACTCCATGACACCTCTGCCCCTGTCTGGCATCCCTGCAAAAAACCTCGCGACCATTGCGCTAGAAGATGGCTGGCAGTTGATGCGTATGTCTCCAGGTGTTTGCGTTTCACCAGAACAATTGGCCACGTTTTCGACAGATTGGCTCGAGGCCAACGTTCCCGGAACGGTTGCTGGTTCAATGCATAAGAATATCGACGCGATTGGAAATTACGACGCGGATGATTGGTGGTACCGATTGAATTTCGAGGGTCCTGCGAAGGCTCCGAATACACGTTATCGATTATGTTTCGACGGTCTCGCGACACTGGCGAAGGTTTGGTTGAACGGCACACTTATTCTTGGCTCGAACAACATGTTTGTCGGGCAGCGGGTCGACGTAACCGGAGTATTAGGTGCCAACAATCAGTTGATGATCTTGTTTCAGTCACTGAACGCGGCTATGGCGGAAAAACGACCACGTCCGCGATGGAAAACTGCGCTCGTCGATCAGCAAAATTTGCGCTGGTTTAGAACTACTCTTTTGGGGCGCATCCCTGGGTGGACGCCGCCGATTACGCCGGTAGGTCCGTGGGGGCCTGTGGTGCTCGAGTGCGCAACCAGCGTCGATGTTTCACAAATCAGTCTGTATACCAGCGCGCGCGGAACCGTCGGTCATGTAAAGCTGCACGCCATCGTATCCGTTTTGACGGATCAAACTTTGAGCAGTGCACGCATACGCCTGGGCCATGATGTTCACCCACTGAACATCAGCGTCGGTGATGCCACGACAGTAGAGGGTGACGTGACTCTGCCAGAGGTTCCTTTGTGGTGGCCGCACACTCACGGCGTGCCAAAACTTGTTCCTTGGCAACTTGAACTTTGTATAGAGGGTGAATGGTTATGTATAGAGCAGGGTTCCCTTGGGTTCAAGGAGCTTGTTGTCGACCAAGCCGATGGTCGCGTTCAGTTTATTGTCAATGGCGAACCCGTCTTTTGTCGTGGTGCCTGTTGGACCACAACCGACTTCCTTACGCTGCGTGGAGACCCATCCGAACTTCGCCAAACACTGGAACTGGCGCGTGATGCAGGGTTAAATATGCTGCGTGTCGGCGGGACGATGGTCTATGAGTCGACAGGCTTTTATGAACTCTGCGATGAGCTTGGCATTCTCGTCTGGCAGGATTTCATGTTTGCCAACATGGATTACCCAGTCAACGATGAGCAATTTGGTGTTGAGATCGAAGCGGAAGTTCAGTATCAGCTCAATCGGTTGCAACGGCATGTCTCTATCGCCGCTTACTGTGGTGGCAGCGAAATTGCCCAGCAAGCAGCAATGCTCGGACTGCCCGCAGCCGATTGGACCAATAATTTTTTCGCTGAAAGTCTCCCCGAATACTGTTCGCGCTGGCATCCAAAGATCCCCTATTTCCCATCATCGCCATGGGGCGGGGCGCTGCCATTTCACGTTGCAACTGGCATCTCGCATTATTACGGCGTCGGCGCATATCGGCGACCGCTTGAAGATGCAAGGGCCTCGCGCGTAAAGTTCACCACTGAATGTCTGGGTTTTTCCAACGTCCCGGATATTGAGACGGTGGCGCTGTTACTTGATGGAAAGACACCTCCACCTCATCACCCCCGCTGGAAGGCACGTCAGCCGCGCGACAACGGAGCGGGTTGGGACTTCGAAGATATTCGGGATCACTACTTTGCCCTTCTGTTCAAGAAGGACCCGATCACACTTCGTAGTCAAGACATTGAACGTTACTACGCAATGTCGAGAATCGTTACCGGCGAAGTCATGCGGCGCGTATTCGCGGAATGGCGTACTCCTGCCAGCCCTTGCAAGGGCGCGCTAGTTTGGTTTTTTAGGGATCTGTGGCCGGGCGCAGGCTGGGGAATTGTTGATAGCACCGGCAGACCAAAGGCAGCTTTCTGGTATCTGAAGCGTGCATGGGCCAAGCAATCTGTGTTCCTGACTGACGAGGGGCTTGATGGATTGGACGTCCACGTTGTTAATGAAGATTCAGAAATGCTTGATGCGCATGTCGAACTTGAGATGTATCAGGCGGGACGAATCAGCATAGCGTCAACGCAAGCTTCAGTGAGCGTTCCCGGTCGAGGCGCAGTTACCCTGCATGCGGATGCGTTGTTAGGACATTTCTCCGACAGCACAGCCGCATATCGATTTGGGCCGCCCAAACACGACGTAATTACAGTTCGTTTAAAGCGAAGTGATACAGGGTTTTTATTGAGTGAAGATTTTTATTTTCCTCTCGGTCTCGATCACTTGCCACAGCAGACAGCAGCGATCAAGTCCGATTCAGTATGGCACTCTGACGGGAGCGTGGTGGTGACGCTATCGAGCGACGTTTTCCTGCAAGCAGTATGCGTATCGTGCAAAGGCTTTGCACCAGATGACAATTACTTCCATCTTGCCCCCAATCAGCAAAAGAAGATTGTATTTTCCATATCGGATCTTCACAGCACAACGTTTAAAGCACATTTTGAAGCGTTGAATTTTGCTCAATCAATTACGGTGCGCGCGCAACGGCATGTAGGCGCAGAACTCAACGCATCACAGCGATGCTGAATGCACGATGACTTCTGGAGCAACCGAGGATGTTCGTCATTTGGTTAATCGCGACCCCATTTACTTTGATGATGGCAAAAGTCCTTTTTTTGGCTGGGTCCACACCGCCAGCGAGGCAATACAAAGGGACTGCGCAGCCGTAATATGTGGCCCAATCGGCTATGAATATGCGCATAGTCACCGTTCGATACGCCATTTGGCGGATCGGCTCGCGCAGCGCGGGATTCCCACCATTCGATTTGATTATCATGGCATCGGAGATTCGCCCGGTACAGATCTGGATGCGGACCGCTGGCAATGCTGGCAAGACAATATTAAAGTCGCGATGCAGCATCTACGTGAACGTAGTGGACGCAAGCGCATCTGTCTTTTGGGTGTTCGGCTAGGTGCGACCCTCGCAGCACTGGTAGCGAGCGAGATCGAGGTCGATTTTCTGGTGCTTTGGAACCCCTGTGTGAGCGGTCGCCGCTACCTTCGCGAACTTCAGGCAATCGCATCGGCAGCGGACGGGTTCATACCTGCCAACGATGGCAGTTTGGAAAGCGCTGGATTCGTGATGTCCGCAGAGACCATGACCGCACTTCGAAATGTCGATTTGTTGGACCTCACCTTGAACGTGTGCGGACGCGTGCTACTTCTTCACCGAGATGATCTGTCTTTGGATCGCGCGCTCTACACGCACCTCATCTCGACAGGAGTGCACAGCGATCACGTTGCCGTGCCTGGGTACACGGCGATGATGGCAGAGCCCCAATTTACGGAGGTCCCAGAGGCAGCGTTTTCAACCATCGTCGAATGGGTTGCCGCCCATAGCGAGCCTTTGCTGCCAACGTCCTTCGCGCATGCAGTGCAGACGAATGACATGATCAAGCTGTCGTTTCGCGATGAAAACAACGTTACGGCAATCGTTGAGGAGCAGTTTTGCCGGTTTGGTGAGGAGAAACATCTCTTCGGAGTGTTGAGTCGTGCCCCTAATACGGTTAGCTGCCCTGCAATCATTTTTTTCAATGCGGGGGCCGTACATCACGTTGGCCCAAATCGTCTTTATGTGACATTGGCTCGTCATCTGGCTACTTTGGGTTTCGCCTGTTTTCGGTTTGATCTTGAAGGAATTGGCGACAGTGTGCACAGGACAGTCATCTCCCGAGAGAACCATCCGTATCCCGATACTGCGGTAGTCGATGCTCAAGCAGCACTCGACTATTTGAGGGAAAAATTTGGCTATACGCGTTTCATTGCGCTCGGCCTTTGTTCCGGTGCTCATACAGCGTTTCACACAGCGCTGGCGGCTGAGCAAGATACGATTACAGAACTGGTGCTCATCAATCCACTAACGTTTTATTGGGTGCAAGGAATGAGCTTGGAGACGACCCGCCAATTTCAGGATGCATTGCAATACAAGAAGTCTGCGCGAAATCCAGATAGCTGGCGTAAATTAATTCGGGGAAAAGTGAATATCATTCATCTTTTTCGCGTCGTACTTTCGCATTTTGGAGCCTTGGTTAAGTCCTATTACGACGCGCTTCGGGAGACCCTGAGTCCCGACGCTGGTCCGCAACTATCACAGGACCTGAGGCGATTATTTGCCATGCGGAGTGTGCTAACAATGATCATCGCTGATGGCGATCCGGGCTACGATATCCTGATAACTGGAGCACGCCGAACGGCATTGAACGCACAGAAGATGGGGAAAATCCGCTTAGAGATGATTTCAGATGCGGATCACACCTTTACGCAATCCAAGGCGCGCAAAGAATTAGTTGCGCGTCTTGCTGCTATCTTGGTTCGGCAATATGGTAAAGACGCCGACAATACGGTGACGCATCCTTGATTGCCCAGACGCAGCACAACCACTTGTTACAGAGGCAACCATAAACTACACAGCGCTTTACCCCGGCTTGTTTTCGTCCGCGTCGCGAGATGGCAGCCGATCAATCAGGCGGACCAGTAGGTCCAACGAGGCAGAATGGCTTCGTTCAAGTCGCACCATGGTTCGTTCAAGCCGCAACATGCTCTCTTCGACGCGCACCCAGCGTGCTGCTAAGTCATTGCGACTCAGGCTAAACGCCATTTGATGTGCGTCTTGCAAATCCTCACCATTGCCCACGGCTGCCAAATGATGATCGCCGCCAATTGGATAATTTCTCCTCGACGCCAAGTCTGTCTGATCTCCGCGGTCCTTGGGAGATTTTGGTGCGAGCGTCTCATTACTCAACTCTGCCGCGACTTCGTCTACGTCCTCACGCGTGAATACGCGCTTCTCGGCAAGAAAACCTGCCAGCAGCAAGCGATCACAGACGGCATTGATCCGTCTCGGTATCCCACCGCTCGCCTCAAAAATCGCCTGGTAGGCCTGCGGTTCAAACTGGGGCGAATCTTTCCAGCCCACGCATTTAAGGCGATGCTCTACATACCCTTGAGTTTCTTCTGCATCCATCGGGCCAATGTGGCACGCAGCTATTACCCGTTGGCGCAATTGCTGCATTTGAGGACTCTGCAAGATATGACGAAACTCGGGCTGTCCGATGAGAAAGCTCTGTAATAGTGCGTGGGTCTCCAACTGAAAATTCGACAGCATGCGCAACTCTTCAACAGCGCGTGCTGTGAGGTTTTGTGCTTCGTCGACGACCAGCAGACATCGTTTGCCTTGCTTGGCAACGGAAACCAGAAACGCCTCAAGTGAGAGCAACACATTGGATTTGTCCGACTCTTTGGTGGGGATACCAAACGCCGAAGCAACCATACGAAGCGTGTCGTCCGCATCCAATTGCGTGCTCACCAGATTTGCCGCCACGACGTGTTCCGGATCCAGCTTGTTAAAGAGGCTCCGCACCAGTGTGGTTTTGCCGGCACCGACCTCGCCCGTGATGACGATAAATCCTTCGTTCTGGTGCAGGCCATATTCAAGATAGCCCATCGCACGCCGATGCTGGCGGCTACCAAAATAGAACGATGGGTCTGGGTTGAGTTGAAAAGGCTTCTTGCTCAGCCCATAAAACGATTCGTACATAGTTGCGTTGCCTGTCAGTATCGGAATGAAACGGACGCCAAAATTGCGTTTTCCCTATAACCCGTGTTCAATAAATTGTCGAATTGAACGCGCCTGGCACCAAAGGTGAAAAATGTATCCGGACTCAAGCGTGTGGAAAAAAGTAAGTTAAGCGAACGCTGTCTGGATTCCAATGCAATTGCTGATAACCCCTCGGCGCGTAGTGAAGTTGCAACAAGCGAAAAAGTTGATAGTGGAGACAATCTGTAAGCCCAATTCAGATTGAAACCTTGCTGTCGAATTTCGTTGCTCAATGAAAAACTGTCGTTACCGCCAATGTTGGGGCCGAGACCCCGTTGATCCCGCCTCGTCACGGAAATAGTAATCGTGTTGAGCACGCCGCGCATTGCGACTGATGCCTCACCACTGCGAATGAGAAATGGGCGTCCGGTGGCAAATCCACCGCCGGATGCCGAGCTGGCGGATATCCCTGAGTCCTCAAGTCGTTGGCGAACCGCCGCTTCACGGGCAACCGGATCGGGAATTGACGCCGCCAACAGATCCGACAATAAACCCGCAGTTGAGCCGGGGCCCGACGCAGTCAACTGTCCTGATAGTGCCGTGACATCCCTGTTGCTGGTGATTTTCCATATACTCAGCGGCGTGCGGTGACTAACGCTAATACTGTGACTATCGCCAAAAAAACGTCTTTCCTTTACTGCCGCGAACTGTGTCCGAATGTCTGGCGACCACTCCAACCCAATGCCGGATGTGTTTGAACTATTATTGCCGGACGTCGAAAAATTGGTCGCCTCACGCCCGATTATTGCTGACGCATGAATTTGTGGGCCAATTTCGTATGAAACGGAGCCTCGAATGCGAGCGTCGTGCGACCTGCCAACAACCTGATTGCGAAAGCTTAACGCGTTTCCATCTATCGACCAACCCAGGCCAGATGTTGCGCGATCGTTCTTGATGAAGCCGGTCCATTGGGTGCCCTTTGTATCAGGCAGCGCGATGTCGTTTGATCGAATATCCGCAGCAACGACGCGGAGTTGGTAAGTCGCGACGCCAGCTAGCCTGCCACGAATATACGGAGAAAGCTGGTTCGTCGCAGTTTCAACTCTGTTGCCGTTTGGGCCGCTAACGTTTGGTGCTGCGGCAATGCTGAAGGCCGATCGGTTTTGTTGCGTAATATTTGCGCTCGCGTCGACAAAAAACCAATTGTCCAGTGCTTCAACTGTCGCGTATGAAGTCAACAGCCTTTGGCTATTGTTAAGGGCCGAAAAACTGGTATAGCGAAAGTCAGATAGCCGAAAATCAAAAAAAAACTTTGTCCGTACGCCTGTCTGTTCAACTCTGAGGCTTGGCGTGGTTTCAGTCACCCAGCTTTTTTTCGCCTCTAACGATGGAACAAGTGCGGCGTTGTCGGTATAACTTTCACTCACCGTTATCTCAGGTGTAATACGCCATGTCATGATTGGAGGCGCGGCGTCACCGCTGCTCGGTGGGAATGCAGGTGATGATTGGGCACAGACAAGTGTCGATGCAACTGTCGTCGCAAATGCCACCAATACACGCACCCCTCGCGTCGGCAATGCGCAAACGCGCTGGTCTGAAAATCGTTTCATCGAAACACGCTAGCTGTAAGCGTAACCATATCCATACGCACCCTGCGCGACGGTCCGTGCCTGATTGAGCAAAATCAACTTAATGGGACAAGCCTCAATCGCCGCCAAGGCCTTCTTGACATCGCTCTGGAGAGTTGATTCAGCCTGTACCACGAACACGATTTGACCCATGTGCGTCGCCAAGACGCGGGACTCCGTTGTCGCAAGAAGTGGAGGAGAGTCAAAGATGACGATTCGATCAGAATAACGGGTAGCCAGTTCGTTTAGTAGCTGCACCATTGCATCGCTTGCTAACAGTTCGGTTGCTTGCGTGTTTTGGGCTCCGCTCGTCAGGATGGTCAATTTTTCAACGTTGGTCCTGATCAACGTTGCGCCAAGATCAACCGATTTGCTTTGCAATACGTCGAGCAGCCCTGCGCCGGTTGGTAATCCCAGCACGCGGGGCAGCGAAGGACGGGCCACATCGGCATCGACCAACAGCACCCTCTGATCCAGTTCCATCGCGAGGCTCATTGCCAAGTTAACCGCCGAGAATGTCTTGCCCTCACCAGGGACCGCGCTTGTGACCATAATCAAATTACCGTTTTTGATCGGTACCATTCGCTTGCCCGTAGCATTCGCAATGAGTGGGCGCTTAACGATGCGAAATTCATCAGCGATGCGTGATCGAGGAATATCTGGGGTCACGAAACCGTCCCGCGCTAGTTTCGCAAGATCAATTTCAAAGTAAGGCGACGAGGGTGAGGGGATACTGGAAAAACCGCTTGCGTCGATGCCAGAGGGCATTTCCATGGCCCGAGATGCTGCCAGCAAAACCGCCGCTTCACCGGCATTGTTGCTGCGGCCCCGGAGCCCGTTTTGCTCTGGGGCCGTCGGAATATCAACGCCAGCGCGACGTAATTCTTCCAGTCGTTTCGCCGCTTGTTCTATCACACTCATTGCGAATCCTTACACGCCTCGCGCGGCCAACAATGTTAGCGCGAGAAAACCTGCTATATACGCACCAAGGAGTGTGCCAACGCCGGCGAGAAACTGAAACATGCGTCGATTCTTCTGACGCAATTTTGGTTCATTCATGACGGATGAGACTGTACCCAGAATCGGCAAGCCAGTCGCCTCACCGAGTGACCTGCCATCATAAAATGCCGGACGGATTTCTCGCGCCACAAAAGTGATGGCCAACCCCGCGCCTAAGGCAATCAGAAGCGTCAACGGAAAAAGCAATCGGCGATTGGGGGCCACTGGTGCAGGTGACACTCTCGGTGGATCAATCAATCGAAAGTCGGCAACACCTGAAACTGACTGCATATCCCCAGACATGCTCACTGACTCACGGCGCGTGATGAGACTTTCATAATTCTTCTTATTAACATCGTAATCACGATTGAGTTGAACAAACTCTGCTTCCAACTGCGGCACCCGAGTTGCTGATGCTTTGAGTTCGTTGTAGCGGGCAGAATACTCGCCTACGCGTGCGCGCAAAGACGCAACCGATGCTTCCGACTGAGCAAGAGATACCTTCAATTGCTCTGAAGCAAGCACACCACCTGGGGCCAGTTGTACCGGTGGCGCGCGGTCATTCTTGCGCGCGATAACCAGTTGTCGCTTTTGTTCTTCCAGCTCTTTGATCGCTCTTTGGGTACCTATTACATCGGGGTGACTCTCGGTAAATTTCAACAGCATCCCATCGAGACTGCGCTTCAGAAAATCAATTCTCCCGTCGATCTCCGCGGTGTTTGCACCCACGACCACCGTTCCAGATGCCGCATTGGTTTCCTCGCTCGCCAGCCCACGTTTATAGGCGTCGCGGGAGTTTTCTGCTTCACGCAGCAAAAGCTGCGCTTGGGTCAACTGCGAGCTTGTTTCAGACATACGCGTAAAAAAACCAGCCCCTTCGCCCGGAGTCATGCCCAAATTGCGGATCTTGAACTCTTTCAAGCGCGCCTCCGCATCCTGAAGCTTTTTCTCGTAGATCACGATTTGTTCTTCAACAAATTTTTTCGCCGCATCAGTATCGTTACTTTTGCCGCCTTGGCCTGACTCGATAAACATTGATGTCAGGCTCTGCACCGCCCGTTTTGCGCGCTCAGGTTGGACGTCCCGAAAGCTCAATGTGTACAAATTGTCTTTGACGCTCCCGCTGATTCCCAATGATTTGGTAACGTTGTCCACAACCTTTTCGTACTCAGCCTTTGACTGGGTTCCTGCGTCAAGGCCGACGGTTTGCACAAGCTTTTCGACATTCGGTCGACTAACGACTAGGCGGCTCAATGCTGCGATTTGGTCTGCGTCATTTGGCTGCACAGTCATGCCCGTCATCAGAGGCTTCAGGATCGAGGCGGTATTGACATAAATACGTGCCGAAGCCTCGTACTTGTCCGGGGTCAGTAAGACAAAGGTGACGCCAATTGCGCCAACCACCCAAGCTGTTGCAAGCCCGAGCCACCGGTAACGCCACATACCCCTAAGGGTAATTATTGCCTGACGAAGTATTTCATCCATCTCACACCCGTTTGGATTCAGAGGGCGGCAACAGCCGCAAATTTATTGACGACACTACCGAAAGCAAGAGCTGCTAAAACCAGCTTTGCGGAATGATCAAGACGTCGCCAGGTTTCATTTCGACATTGGCCGAAACATCACCGCGCTTGACAAGGTCTTTGATTCTGACCCGATACTGTTTGTTCCCTTCCGCAGTTCGAAGCAGTCGGGCGCCATTGCCATCGGCGAAGTCAGTAATTCCGCCGACGGCAATCATGACGTCAAGCAGTGTCATCTTTTGCCTGTACGAGAGTATCTGCGGTCTTGTCGCTTCGCCCACCACTCGAATCTGCTCGCTATACGGACCAATAAAATTTGTAACTACTACTGTGACAACCGGATCGCGAATAACTTTCGAAAGCGCTAGTTCGATATCCCGGCCCAACGTGGTTGCGTCTTTTCCGAGTGCGAGTAGGTCCTCAACCAACGGTGCGGCAATTCTCCCATCGGGTCGCACCGGTACTACCATTGACAATTCAGGATTTCGCCACACAACGATGCTGATCGTGTCGCCTGGTCCGATGAGGTACTTATAATCGGGCGATGCCGCCAGCGCAGGGGCTTGCGGTATCGAACTACAGCCGGCCAAAAATGCCGCAACCAGAATCGCGAAGACCATGCGAATGGTGTAATCCAATCGACGTATTTGCATATTTCCTCCCTGTTGGATCGGTCCGACAACATTTCCGGCTATGCCGCGCTGATATTAAATTGAAGTCAATACGCAAAAATGCTATCGCTTTCACATGTTACTATCTTTTCAATGTGTTATTGCCCGCTTCTTACGCAAGTTAGCGGCTATTTGCACGGCTTATTACACTCATATTCCCAACAGAAAATGAGCCAATGTATTCGAATTAGCGAAAAAACTATACTTCGCTTCAGCTTCTTCTTCATCGATGGTATCGAGTGCGTTGGAGCTTCCGGGCAAAACATGGCGGCATCCCATCCCGTTCAAGTCAACCAGCGCTAATTCAGGCTTTCAAATGACGAACACAATTCTTATTACCGGCGGTGCCGGCTACATCGGATCGCATACCCTCGTTGAACTCCTGTCGGTCGGGTACGAGCTTGTGGTGGTAGACAACTTCAGCAACAGCAAGCAGGAAGCATTGCGGCGCGTGGAGCGCATCAGTGGCAAAACTGTGGCGTTTTATAAGCTAGATGTCAGGGATCGTGAAGGATTGCAGCGGGTTTTTCGGGCGCATGAAATTGCTGCTGTCATTCACTTTGCTGGTCTCAAAGCTGTCGGTGAGTCGGTAATGAAGCCGCTTGAATACTACGACAACAACGTGACTGGTAGCCTGGTTTTGTTCGAGGTGATGGCCGCGGCAGGCGTCAAGACGCTGGTGTTTAGCTCTTCGGCAACGGTTTACGGGGATCCGAAGTCTGTACCAATACGCGAAGATTTTCCGCTTTCCGCGACCAATCCATATGGCCGCAGCAAGCTGATGATCGAGGAACTGCTACGTGATTTATATCGTGCGGACAATAGCTGGCGCATTGCGCTATTGCGCTATTTCAATCCTGTAGGTGCTCACGAGAGCGGCCTCATCGGTGAAGACCCGAATGGTCTGCCAAATAATCTGATGCCAATTGTTGCCCGCGTTGCCATCGGCAGATTGGCTTCACTCGCGGTTTACGGCAAGGACTATCCAACCCCTGATGGCACCGGCGTGCGCGACTACATTCATGTCGTCGATCTGGCCAATGGTCACCTCAAGGCTCTCGACGCACTTAAGGCTGACGGTGGGCTGTTGACAGTTAACCTCGGCACCGGCAACGGCTATTCAGTGCTTGATGTGATTCGCGCCTTTGAAGCGGCAAGCGGCCGGCACGTAGCCTATAAATTTGCTGCGCGCCGTGCCGGTGACATCGCCGAGTGCTTTGCCGATCCTGCGCTCGCAGCGAAATTGATCGGTTGGCAGGCTAAGCGCGGGCTCAGTGAGATGTGTGCTGATGCGTGGCGTTGGCAGAGTGGTAATCCGGAAGGTTACGCCGCATAGTTGCGCCAAGATGGCACCAAGGCATCAAGATTATTTTGCCCCAGATGTTCGTTGCACCGCCAACAGCGACCCAGCCTTCCCCCGCCGCTTTGTTATAATTCTCTGCTGATTTCGCAGTCGTCAACGGCCACCCAGCGCCTTGGCAAGATTTCCCTCACCCACCTTTTTGCAGGAATTCCCATGGCCAAAATCAAAGTCAAAAACCCCATCGTTGAAATGGATGGCGACGAGATGACTCGCATCATCTGGCAGATGATTCGCGAAAAACTCATCCTGCCGTATCTCGATGTTGATCTCAAATACTTCGATTTGGGCATGGAGCACCGCGATGCGACCGACGACAAAGTGACAGTGGAATCTGCCATGGCGACCAAGCAATATGGTGTCGCCGTGAAATGCGCCACCATCACGCCTGATGAAGCGCGCGTCAAGGAATTCAATCTGAAGCAAATGTGGAAGAGCCCGAACGGCACGATCCGAAATATTCTCGACGGCACGATTTTCCGCGAGCCGATAATCTGCAAAAACGTGCCGCGTCTGGTGAGCCACTGGGACAAGCCGGTAGTGGTGGCCCGTCACGGCTTTGGTGATCAATACCGCGCCACTGATTTTCAGTTTCCCGGCGCGGGCACGCTGACAATGACGTTTAAGCCCGCCGACGGCGGCGCGCCAATTGAGCGCGAAGTGTTCAAGTCACCCGGTGCCGGCATTGCGCTGGCAATGTACAACCTTGACGACTCCATCAAGGGGTTTGCGCGCGCCTGCTTCAACTACGGCTTAGAGCGCAATTATGCCGTGTACCTCTCGACAAAAAATACCATCCTGAAAGTGTATGACGGTCGCTTTAAAAACATCTTCCAGGAAATTTACGACGCCGAGTTTGCAGGCAAGTATGACGCTGCCAAGTTGACTTACGAACACCGCCTCATTGACGACATGGTTGCTTCCAATTTGAAATGGAGCGGTGGTTACCTATGGGCATGTAAAAATTATGACGGCGACGTGCAGTCCGATACGGTCGCGCAAGGCTACGGCTCGTTGGGCCTGATGACATCGGTGTTGATGTCGCCAGATGGAAAAACCGTTGAAGCTGAAGCCGCGCACGGCACCGTGACGCGCCATTACCGCATGCATCAGCAGGGTAAACCTACGTCGACGAATCCGATTGCATCGATCTACGCATGGACGCGCGGCTTGATTTTCCGCGGCAAGATGGATGGCACCCCTGAAGTGATCAAGTTTGCCGAAACGCTGGAAAAAATATGTGTGGATGTCGTTGAGTCCGGCAAGATGACCAAAGACTTGGCAATCTTGATCCGCCCTGACCATCCTTACCTGACCACCGAAGAATTCCTTGGCGCAGTGGATACTGAGCTCCAGCGACGCATGAGCTAGATAATTATTTTTAGCATTTGCTGCTTCAAGACGGCTTCCCGCAATATTGTGTGGAAGCCGTTTTTATTTCATGCAACATTATTGTCGCTAATAGTGAATCGGCAGGTTCTCGTCGAGGATCGTGATCGATTTTCGCTGTACGTCGATATAGCCCTGTTGCATGAGGTCATGCAAGGTGCGATTCACCATTTCTCTCGACGCCCCCACCATGCCAGCCAAGTCCTTCTGAGTAAATGGTTCGCCAACGACTTTTCGGCCATTTGACACGATAGCCAGCTCCAGCAAGGTTCGCGAAACGCGAGACGAAATATTCATCAGCGCCAGCGTGCTTATTTTTCGATCGGCATCGCGCAGGCGTCGGGCCAACGTTTCAAGAACGCGCTTGGTGATATCAACCGAGCCATCCATGGCCTGCTGGAAAGACTTGTACGACAGTGTTTGTAAATGGCAGCGCTCCAACGCCGCGACGCTGGCACTGCGCGGCTCCTGATCAAACATCGGTAGCTCACCGAAAAACTCGCCTGCGGAGAGGGTTTTGAGAATGACTTCGCGGTCGCCTTCGGTCATGTAGACCTTCACTTGGCCCGATGCGATCACAAAAAAAGAATCCGCCAACTCGCCTTGCCGCAAAATCACGCCACCTTTTTCAACCACTCGCCATGCGGCGTGCGCACCAATGCTTGCGAGTTGTTTTTCGGTGAGGGAACTGAACAATGGAATAGCGTTGAGCATGTTTAGACAGGATCGGTTATGCGATGGTAGCCGTGGTGCCCGTAGTGCCCTTGGTGGCGCTGGCATGTTGCGCCATCCATCGTCCAATAACGCGACGCAAAATATGCAAACGTTGGTGAAAGAAGTGATCGGCGTCCGGCACTACCACCATGGCAATATCGCGCGGTCTGGCCCAGTTTAGCGAATCAATTAGCGGCACTGTTTCGTCTTTCTCGCCATGAATAAGTAACGTTGTCTCGGGGGTCACGCCCCCACTCTTCACGTTCTGCCAGTGCGACATGCGCGAAAACCCGGGCGCTACCAGAATCATCTCTTCGCAATGTAACTGCTCGCTCGCCGCAAGCGTCACGGCTGCGCCGAAGGAAAACCCTGACAACCACAATGGCAAACCGGCGTGCGTGCCGCGCGCATGAGCGACGACCGTCAGCAAATCCGCTGTTTCACCCCGACCGTCATCGTGCACCCCTTCCGTCTTGCCAATGCCACGAAAATTGAATCGATACGTGGCGGCA
Source organism: Betaproteobacteria bacterium (assembly GCA_031401935.1). Taxonomy (GTDB): domain Bacteria; phylum Pseudomonadota; class Gammaproteobacteria; order Burkholderiales; family Usitatibacteraceae; genus UKL13-2. The sequence goes on from JANNRY010000162.1 coordinate 14,564, forward strand.
CCCGCGTCGAATAGTGCGCGCGCCAATGTCGTGACGACCTTATTGTCCATCGTGCCGCCAAACAGCGGATGTGGATGTGCGACGACCGCAACAGCGATCGGCATTTGCACTTCGCAGACATGTGCCGCGATTTCAATCGCACCTGCGGCACCATTGATTAGCGACTTAGTGACAGGGAAGGGGCTGGCCATAAAAAACTAAATTTTCAGACGCTCAACAACACGGCCATTCTGAATGTGTTCAGAAATAATTTCATTGATGTCGTTCTTGTCGATGTATGTGTACCAGATATTATCTGGATAGACGACCATCACCGGGCCTTCTGAGCAACGGTCCAGACAGCCGGCAAGGTTGATCCGCACCCTGCCTTTGCCACTTAAATTCAATTTTTTGATGCAGCCCTTTGCATAGTCCCGAATGCCTTCCGCGTCATGCTGGCTACAGCACTCGCGTCCGTCATCGCGCTCGTTGACACAGAAGAATACGTGATGCTGGTAATAACTCATGGAGTAATGCTCTTGAAAAGGGAGGCAGAAAACAATTAATAGTTTAGTTGGGGTCGTGATGCGTGACAAATAGCCATGCGAGAAAAATAACAGTAACCAGCGGCCAGGTTTCGTGGATCCAGCGCGTCAGACTCGCAAAGTTGACGAGTTGTCCGTGCGGCCACCCGAACAGACGCAGCGTTTCATCAAACGCACCATAGATACTGGTTATTTTTGTCATCAAGCCGCCAGCAAATACAAACAGCGTCGCACAGAAAGTGCGCCAGCGGTATCCGAGGCGCAAAAAATACGCTGCCATAAATAAGCCGAACGTTAAGCCGAGCACTCTCGCAGGCGCCATCCAATCGATCATTTGGGGCGCTTTCAACATCAACGCTGCCATCGCCACCTTCATCGCGAACGCGGTACCGAGCAGCGGGATAACTTTCAGCATTGTGTTTCGGCCCGGATGCATCAACAACGTCACGAACAGTACGAAGCCACAGACGTTGAGCATTATTCCGATCATCTGTGGCAATAGCACCGGCAAACTGTAAGCATCTGCAATCACCGAGTCGAACGGGTTGGCAATATGCCCGGCTTCAAAAAACGGAATCGCCGGATTCAGTTGCGCGACCATCCAGCAAGCCAGCAGGATCAAGCCCCAGTCGGCCTCATTCGACGATAGAAAGTGTTGGCGCCGCCATTGCTGCCAACGGCCGAGCAGCAATCTGCCCGGTCCCGCCATCACCAACGCTGCGCCGACCGCGCCGCCAGCAGTATTGGCCAACAAATCCACGATCGAAGATACCCGGCTCGGCAAGAAAGACTGCAACGATTCAAAACCAGCAGAAAGCCCCGCGCTCGCGACCACGACTAAACACCAAACTTTTGCATCGTTAGTGATCCGAAGCGGGCCAAGGTGGGATCGCTCCCGCACCAGCGCGGCCAGCATCGCGCCGAACGGCGCATAGGCTGCGAAGTTCAGGATGACATCGAACGCAATCACGTATCTCGGCCACGCAAACAGCGTGAACGCTTCCGGCCAGCGCCAGCCAACGAAAGGATTCAGGCTCGCGTATGCCAGCATCAACGTATACGCAAGCAACGCCCCGCGGTCAGCCCGCATCATGCGCGTTCGCGTGGTGCTAAGGTCTGAGTCGGTCATGACGCGCGAGGTAGATGGCAACTTGAAATGTGAGGGCTAGGCGATCTTTTCGAGTTCGCTCAAATAGCGCGCAGCATTATCCACATAATGCGTGGCGATCCCGCGCACCTGCGCTACTTCTTCATCGCTGAGTTGACGGACCACGCGCCCCGGCGAGCCCACTACCAGCGAGCGATCCGGAATCACCTTGCCTTCAGGGATCAGCGAATTGGCACCGATGAGGCAATCGCGACCAACCACTGCGCGATTCAGCACCACCGCCTTGATGCCGATGAGCGACCCTTCCTTCACCGTGCAGCCGTGCAACATCACCATGTGGCCGACACTCACACCTTTCTCCAGCGTGAGTGCGACACCTTCATCGGTATGCAACACAGAGCCGTCCTGAATGTTTACGTTTTCGCCGATGGTAATGGTCTCGTTATCGCCGCGAATCACTACATTCCACCACACGTTTGCATTTTTGCCGAGCACCACATCACCGATGACGGATGCGTTGGCCGCGATGTAGTTATTACCGAGGAGCTGCGGGGTTTTATTGCCGAGTGCGTAAATCATGCCGGGGTCCTTGCCTGTAATGTTTTTTCGAGTACGACCTTTGCCCCGTTGTACGGCGCTTCAATCGGACGGCGTTCACCTGTTTCGGTAAACCCCATTCTCCGCCAGAAAACGAATGCCGCGTCGTTGTTATCGATCACCGCGATTCGCAGCGTATCGACGCCCGGCCACGTGTGCGCCATTGCCTCAATCGATTTCACGGCATTTTTTCCCAAACCACGACCGCGAGATGCGGGTGTCAGCAGCAGCAGGCCGATGATCGCCTTGTGGGGTGCGTTCCAGCCACGTATAACGTCAGCGATACCGATGATCTGGTCGTTGGCGTAAAAGCCCATCGTGAATTTGTCGGCTGCATTCATTCCCGGCGGGAGCGAGATAAAGAAATCATCTATGTGCCAAGCCGTTGGGGCCACGCCCTCGACCAGTAAATTGTAGTCAGCAGCAGCCATGATGACCGTCTCGACATGGCGGCGATGTGCTGGCGATGGAGTGAGATGTCGCATCTCGAATTTGCACGTGTGCATACAGCAATTCTAGCCAATTCGGAACAGGTACCGAGGTGCCCGCAGACAGACGAAAAACAAAACACGCCGCCCAGCGTGCCGTTCAGGGTAAAAGTGCTCCGAAAGGCGCGCCAATAAACGATCTACATTATTCCATTGATGCCGCAGCCTCTCCAGCTTCTTCGCTAAAGCGTCTGTGTGCATGCGGCAAAGGTACATTCAAAATTTTTGCAATAGCCGCCTCAGCTTGCAGTGCGAGCTCGCGCCGCGTAAGCCCGGTCGCGCCAATCTGCGGCGCAAAAATGATTTCAGCAATCATCGATTTTTCGGCAATGATCATCGCCACTGATTCAGCAAAGCTCAATTCGCCGATAAAGGCCGCAGCGATTGAAGGTTCACCATCGCTGGCAAGATAACGAATGGCGGCGGGCGCAATGGTCGCGCTATTGGCAACGGCAGGTTCGAACAGCGACGTGTGAAATTTGAGCAATTTATCGCCTGAGGTGGTCGTGCCCTCTGGGAAAAAACCAATCGTATCACCTTGAGCCAATACGTTATGCATCGTGTCGTTGATCTTGGCCGTGTCGCTGCGCCGCGTGCGCCTTATGAAAATAGTGCCGGCTTTGTCGCTAAGCCATCCGGCGATAGGCCAGTCACGGATCTCCGCCTTTGCAATAAAGCGCGCTGGGTGCGCGGCGCTGATCACGAAAATGTCTACCCAAGAAATATGATTCGCCGCGATGATTAAATTACGCTCACCACTCGTCGGCCTTGCCCCGTGTATCGACAATAAAATATTAAGGATGCGCAGCAATTTTCTTGCCCACCATCCCGTGATGCTCGCACGGGTCTGCACCGAAACGCGAGGATAGAAGAGCCCTACCGCTATTAGCCCCGCAACGATATGCATCAGCAGCCTGACCCAACGTACGCTACGAATGACGTGGTTTGTGCGTGCGTGAGAGGGGGCGACGAATGGTTTGGAGGACTTTGGCATGCGGCGATACTACTGCAACTTCAACTGGTTTCTCCTAGCAAACGCACAGAAGGGGCACGTAGCCCCTTCTTTTTTGCATCGGTCGAAATTTGAAAATTGTCTAGAGACGTGAGACCCGGGTGGTGCCTTGCCCGGAAAGAATGCGGACACGGTCACCGACGCGAAACTCCTCGTCTTTTTCCTGCGTGATCGCAATCAGTTTGCCGCCTTCAAGTCGGACGGTAACTTCAACGCCTCTGCGATCATTATTGTTTTTCTCCACAGCGCTGCCGATGATTCCGCCAACGACCGCTCCGGCAATTGCGCCAACCGCGTTCGCCCTTGAGCCCCCACCCACTGTGGAGCCCGCCACACCACCAATTGCGGCACCGGCCAAGGTTCCGGTCCCGGTATCGCGCGCATCAATGGTGACATCGCGCACGCTTTCCACCGTGCCCAGTCGTACCGACTGTTCGCCGCGCACTTGGCCACGCGTGTAGTTGCCACCGCCCAAGCCGGGCTGCGCGCAGCCGGCAAGAAAAGCCGCTGCCAACACGACACCCAGTAACTTCAATGATTGCGTATTCATAATGTTGATCATCCGAAAAGAGGTTCGTCAAATGCCATCAAGAAACGCGCTTCTATCGCCTCGCGCGTTGGATGATGACCCTGCGGGCCGCGATGTTCAATTTTAATGCTGCCCATGGTGTTGGCAAGACGCCCGGTTTTCTCCCACGACCAGCCGCGCTCAATACCGTACAACAAACCGGAGCGATACGCATCACCGCAGCCGGTTGGATCGACTCGCCGCTCTTCCCTAACGGAAGGCACATTTATTTGTTGACCATCGGCATAAATGACGGAGCCTTCAGCGCCTTTAGTCACAAAAAATGCTTTTACGCGCTCGGTGAGCTTTGCAATGGGTTCACCAATCCGCTCTTCAAGTACCCGAGCCTCGTAATCATTGACCGCGACATAATCGGCGAGTTCGATGAAATGCTTTAATTCATAGCCTTTAAACACGGACATCTGCTGGCCGGGGTCGAAAATGAACGGGATTTTTGCATCGTGAAATTGTTCGGCGTGCTGCAGCATGCCGTCGCGCGAGTCCGGTGCCAAAATACCCAACGCGACGCCTCTCGCATCGCCAATTTTGTTCACATAAGAAGACGACATCGCCCCCGGATGAAACGCGGTGATCTGATTGGCGTCCAGATCGGTTGTAATAAATGCCTGCGCCACAAACGTACCGGGTACCTCGCGGATGTGTGCGCGCGGAATTCCCAGCGCGTCAAGACGTTCGCGATAAGGGCCGAAATCATCCCCAACCGTCGCCATGACTAGCGGTTCGCCACCTAGCAGCTTGAGGTTATAGGCGATGTTTCCCGCCGTACCGCCGAATTCGCGCCGCATATCAGGTACAACGAAGGACACATTCAGGATGTGAATCTGGTCCGGAAGGATATGTTCGCCGAATTTTCCGTGAAATACCATGATGGTGTCGTAGGCGAGGGAACCGCAGATCAAGACTGGCATGCGCGAAAATCCTTATAAAAACAGCATTATACCGTTGCCAGACGAGTAACCGCCGCTGGTCGGAAATCATGATGCAAGGCTTGACAGCGATTTTTCAACATGAGTAACTATGGCGGTACGAGTTTGCTTTTTTGGTGAACCCGGCGCGCTCAGCACTCCAAAAAACAAATAGGATTGACCCAGTCAATTCGCGAATTCTGAAACACGGCAAACTCATCGAAAGATGAGGACGCAAAGTCTCCGGTCTAAAGGATTTCAAAATCCTACGATAGCGGGATTACCAGAGAGTCGGAAATGCACAGTTTTTTTGGATATTCGAACACAAGCAAGTCCTTCGACATCGGTCGCATAGCGAGACCTGTTGTCGGTCAGGATCTTGCCGTTTTCGTCGCTGCCCCTCTGTTGATCCCTGCCGCACACGCGGCGACCGTAGGCACGCGCCCTCATCATTCGCTGTGCTAATCCGCCATGCCCCGTGTGACGGTGGCGTAATGCAAACGGAGATGGCAATGCAATCTTTCGACAATGTAATTTCTCTCGTCGCTGCCAAGGTTGGGCAGATTGGTCCACCGAGACGAACCGTCAAGCCGGAATCCGTCGCAGTCATCAACGACTGCCGTGACATTGCGGTAAAACGCATCACGGCGGTGCTCGCGAAAACATTCGACACGATTGAAGATGAGCTATTCGAGCTTGCAGAAAAATCCTTTGATCGGGAAAAGCAGAACTTTTATCTAGACGCACGCGCGCAGGCACGTGAGAAACGCAGCGCGATCGAGGCCGCCTTTCGAAAGCAGTTTCTGAGCTGTTTTGAGAAAAAAGTTTCGGGTGAGGATGAGACTGCGCGAAAGCCGTCAGGCGATTTTCGTGCGCTCTCCTTGGTCGAGGACAACGAACTCGAAGAAAATCTGGCGATGAACGATATCGCAACGCGCATGTCCGGAAAATGCGACGAGGAACTCAGCGCACTTTCGCAGCGCATGGGTTTTTTACTTTCTGTCCCGGAGATGAAAGAACAGGCGAATCCGATGTCGCCCGATACTGTCGTCAAGGCTCTCAGGGCCGCTTGCGATCAAATGACATCCGGATATCAGGCGAAACTTGCCGTGATGAAATTAGTGGAACAGCACATGGCAAAGGAGATGCTTGGCGTATATCAGGATATCAATGCGCATCTAATTGGCCGCCATATCCTGCCGCAAATTCGGCCCGTTTTTCGTAAAACGCAGACCAGTATTACACGCAAATCTGCGGCCGCCGCTCCATTGCCTGATGGCAGCATGGCCACTGAAATTAATACTTCTGCGCCCCCCGACATTTTTGCAACGCTCCAGCAACTTCTTGCTGGCGATGTAAACGCTGATGCGAATACGCTTCCACCGTATGGCCCTCAGGCTGGAGGCACTATCTCTTCGGCACCAATTGCCACGGCAGCCAATAAATCGGCTGTACATGGCATGGCTAACATATTCAACCACGGCGGCCAGTCTGTCGCGAGTTCGGCGTTGGTGACGGCGCTTTCGCATATTCAATCACAGGTAACAGGTAGTGCAGGAGGCCTCAATTCACATGTGACATCGGGAAATTTTGCGACAGGTGAAATGGCGTCGGCGCCACTAAATTCATTACACGGAATCAAGGCGAGCGGCATGGCCAATGGTAGCTCGCAGGTCGATGCGATGACCATCGATATCGTGGCGATGTTGTTTGATTATGTGTTTGAGGACAAGGGAATTCCTGACGCGATCAAAGCACTGCTTGCGCGCCTGCAAATTCCGATATTGAAAGTGGCGATCCTCGACAAATCTTTTTTCTCGCGGAAAAATCATCCGTCGCGGCGGTTGCTTGATGTTTTGGCAGATGCATCCGTGTGTTTTGCAGAAGGAGCCACGCATGAAGACCCGTTATACAAAAAAATAGAGGAGATCGTTGACGGTATCCAAACCGGCTTCGACACGGATATTGAACTGTTCAATCAGATGCTGGCAAGTTTCGAACAGTTTCTGGCGATACGCGAAACTGCAAATGCCGCTGTCATTAAGCAATCTGCGCGCGTTTTGCACGAGCGTGAAAAACGCGAACTTGCACGTTTGATCGCACAGGATGAAACTGAGCGCCGCGTCGCCGCGGTAAAGCTGCCGACCCCAGTCGCTGCGATGTTGATTGGACCATGGACCCGCGTGCTCGAACGGGTTTATCTGCGCGAGGGCGGACGTAATAGGGGGTTCGCAGCCGCGTTGGAGACAGTGGATAACTTAACTTGGAGCGTCGCCCCTAAAGCAGATGCGGATCAGCGGAAGCGCCTGGTATCGTTGCTTCCCGCCTTGCTCAGACAACTAAAGGAAGGCATGCAAATTGCAGCCGTTGAAAAAGACGATAGTGATCGTTTCTTTTCGGCGCTGGTTGATTGCCATGCCGTGGCTGTCAGAGCTGGGCTCAAGGGGGAAAGCGTTTCCGCGCTTTTGGTTGCGTCGAAATCAAACGCAGAAATTGCGCCACTGTTTGCGAAACTAATTGCCGAGGAAACTGCGCATGCTGCGAAAGTGAAGAAAGAAGCCGCGGCCCGCTCTGGTTTGGCACGCATTCTCTTCACCGGCGCTGGTGTCGAGATAGAAGAGATCGGACCGGTAAAGTCAGATGGCACGCAGATCGTGGAAACATCCACGGCCGATGATGGTAATCGTATTGACTTCGATATATCAGCGGCAGAGTCGGTAGCTGTAACAGACTTGAAACGTGGAACATGGGTGGAATTTATCCATAACTCCGGCGAAAAACTCCGGGCAAAACTCTCTTGGGTAAGCCCGCTTAAGGGCGTTTACTTATTTACGAACCCCGGTTCAGCAGGCGCAATTTCAGTGACACCTGGAGCCTTGCTGCGGCAGTTTCGACGCGGTGACGCGCGCATCATTGAAGAATCTTCGCTTATTGATCGCGCTGTGGACAATATGGTGCACTCCCTATCCGGGGCGACCTTGGGCTAGTGTTTTATTCTAGGCGGCGGTTTGCCGTCAGGGATAAAAGGGGCGCAGACCGTAGCCGGAGGCTAGCGGTCGGTTGCCAATTTCAAGATTGAGATTTACGTACAGATCCGTGTTTGGTACGAGGCCCTCGTCTTTCGTGATGGCGCGACCTAGATAATCGTTCGGATGCAAGACTCGGCTGACAACGACCTGATTGGCATTGTCGGTAAGTCTAAGCTCCAGCGAAGGCATGTCTTGCTTGGTCTTGCCACGATTGACAAGAATAGCCGTGAGCAGGATGCGACCCGGTTTGCCAGGAGCCTCAATCAGCTCTGAGGCCACAATCTCGAATGCGGCTTCATCGCGACCCCACGAAATCGAGCAACCAACCAGTTCACAAAGCTGGCCGAAGCTTGGACGTAATTGTGGATAGCTCGATACAATATTGGTTCGAAAAGTGTATGCCGCTTGTGCCAGCAAGCAAACGAACAACAAGAAAACACCAAATTGCCAAGCACGCGACGGCGTTTCTATCGACGTACCTGCACTGATCTGGGCATCGACAAGCAATGGATTGCCCTCAACGGTGAGATCTATTCCGGGCGCAGCCGGCGCGGGATCATCAGCTTGATTGTGAAACGGTGCGATTTCTTCTACGCGGCTTTCATGAAGCGGTGGGACTTTGACTTCGCTTGCCGCGAATGCGCTTTGCACCGGCGCGACGGCAACAGGTAATGGAGAAAGAGGGCCTGACGCGGAAAATGCGGCTGGCAATGGCGACGGCTCTTCTCGCAGGAAAAGCGGATCTGCGACCGGTAAGGCAATGCTATCAATCGTAAGTAGTGCGGATGGCGCATCACTTTCAGGCAATGGTTCTTGTGCGCGATCAACATGCAAGTCGACGGTCTCTTCGACGCGTGACAGGGACTGAAATGCGTTGAATACCTGTCGACAACGTCCGCACATGACACGGCCTTGTCGTACGTTCAGCTGTTCCGGCTGTACCTTAAACTGTGCTGCGCAATTGGGGCAGATTGTAAGCAACATAGCGCGAAAGTATAGCGCAGTGATTCAGCAACTCACGCGACCAAACGCCGCCCTGCAATACACGACCAGCCTTCTTCGCTTTTCCATACACTCAAATCGAACCACTGCCGATATATGCCGATAATCTCGTCGGCTTGGGGATCGAGAATCCCGGCCAAGACAAGGGAGCCGCCGGGTTTGGTGTGCGCGGCGAGCAATGGAGCCAATACGCGAAGGGGATTGGCAAGAATATTGGCGACTAAAATGTCAGCCACGACGTGAAGTTCCGATTCGACATCCGCAAAATGAACGGTGACGTTGTTTTGCGCCGCGTTGTACCGGGCTGCTTCGACCGCCACCGGATCAATATCAACGCCAGACGCCACAGTCGCACCGAGCTTCATTGCGGCGATTGCAAGGATGCCGGAGCCCGTGCCGTAATCCAGAACAGTAGGACAGTCGTTCGACTGCAAATTGGCCTCAAGCCACTTCAGGCACAGTCGCGTCGTCGGGTGACTGCCAGTGCCGAAAGCTGCACCGGGGTCGAGCGAAATATTGATTGCGTCTTGCTGCGGTGCGCGATGCCATGTCGGCACAATCCACACGCGGTCTGAAATCCTGATTGGCTGAAACTGTTCGCGATTTCTTTGAACCCAATCCTCATCTTCAAGTACCGCAAGCTGATATTGCGGCGGCAGAATGTCGAGAGCCTTCGCGATTTCACTGAAGACCGCCGGGATATTTACATTCAGGTCGAACAAAGTCGTCAATCGGCATTCATTCCACAGGCCAGTATCGGCCCCAGGTTCGCCAAAGATCGGTTTTTCGTCGCTGGTACCTTCGCACGCATCCTCGACATTTACTGAAATTGCCCCAAATTCCAACAAGGCATCGCTGAATGCGTCGGAATGTTCACGAGCAAGCTGAAAAGAGAGGGATTGCCAGGGCATTTAGATTGTCAATGCGCGCGCTTGGTCGGCGACGCCGTTAATCTGCTTCACCTGCAATTTTCTTCAGCTTTGCCATACGCGCTTCAAGAAAATGAATTGACGTACCGCCCTGAATGAAAGCAGCGTCGTTGAGCAACTCTTGATGCAGCGGCAAATTCGTCTGAATTCCCTCGACCACCATTTCTGATAAGGCGGTTCGCATGCGCGCGAAAGCCTGCTCACGATTGTCACCATGCGCAATCAGCTTCGCGATCAGGGAATCGTAATAGGGTGGAACAAAATAATCAGCGTACACGTGCGAATCCACACGAATGCCGGGGCCACCCGGTACATGAAAGCGCGTAATTCTGCCGGGGGATGGTACAAACGAAACCGGGTTTTCTGCGTTGATACGACATTCGATCGAGTGTCCGCGCAACTCGATGTCTTTTTGCCGGTAACGCAATTTGTAGCCGGCAGCGATTCGAATTTGCTCCTGAACGATATCGACGCCCGTTATCATTTCCGTCACTGGATGCTCGACCTGCACGCGGGTATTCATTTCAATAAAAAAGAACTCATCGTTCTCAAACAGAAATTCGAACGTACCGGCTCCTCGATAGCCCATTTTGATACAGGCCTCCGCACAGCGCTCACCTATTCTGTCGCGCAAACGAGCCTTCAGTTCTGGCGCAGGCGCTTCTTCAATGATTTTCTGATGGCGACGCTGCATAGAACAATCGCGTTCCCACAGAAAAATGGCGTTTTTGTGTTCATCCGCCAGCACCTGAATTTCGATGTGGCGCGGGTTTTCGAGGAATTTCTCGAGATAGACCATCGGATTGCCAAACGCGGATTGCGCTTCGGCCTTGGTCATCTGTACGGCGTTCACGAGTGCAGCCTCGGTATGCACAACGCGCATGCCACGACCACCACCACCACCGGCGGCCTTAATGATCACGGGATAACCGACCGCCGAAGCGATCTTGCGAATTTCTTTAGGGTCGTCCGGCAGCGCACCTTCAGAGCCTGGCACGCAGGGCACGCCGACTTTTCGCATGGCCACTTTTGCGGCCACCTTATCGCCCATGGTGCGAATGTTTTCCGGCTTGGGGCCGATGAAGACGAACCCGGAGTTCTCTACCCGGTCAGCAAAGTCAGCATTCTCCGAAAGGAAACCGTAGCCAGGGTGGATTGCTTGCGCATCCGTGACTTCCGCTGCGCTGATGATTGCAGGGATGTTGAGGTAGCTATCTTTTGAGGGTGCCGCACCGATACAAACCGATTCATCAGCGAGCATGACGTACTTTGCGTCTGCGTCGGCCTCGGAGTGAACGCACACTGTTTTAATGCCCAGCTCGCGGCATGCACGTTGGATACGTAATGCAATTTCGCCGCGATTGGCGATCAATACCTTTTCAAACATCCCCCCCGTTCTCGGGCTTGAGCCAAAGACTGCCATATGCGCGGCCTCAGGCTACTCAATGATGAAGAGTGGTTGGCCGTATTCAACCGGCTGACCATTCTCCACCAGGATAGCTTTCACCACGCCTGCCGCATCCGACTCAATTTCATTCAACAACTTCATTGCCTCGATAATACATAACGTCTGTCCCTTGCTTACCGTTTGCCCGACTTCAACAAATGAAGGTGTGCCTGGAGACGGACAGCGATAAAAGGTCCCTACCATGGGCGACTTTAACGTGTGGCCGGTTGGCTCAATGGGGCCGGGTGCAGCCGTCGGATTCGCGCCCGATAGCTCTGTCGGCAGCACAAATGACTGCGTCGCCATTGGCGACGCCGCGTAATTTGCCTGCGCACCATGGCGACTGATGCGCACTTTTTCTTCGCCCTCGGTAATTTCCAGCTCTGCGATCCCTGATTGTTGTACGAGGTCGATCAGTGTTTTGATTTTTCTCAGGTCCATCTATGCATCCTCTCGTGCTTGCTGCTGCAATCGATTATTTTTTTGCTGGCCGTTGTTTACGGCGCAGGTAGCTGCAAAGGCGCGGCTATTGGGGGTTGTTACTGGCGTTTCGCGCGCGTCGAATAGCCGCGTCGAGGGCAAACTCGTAGCCATCTGCGCCAAGCCCCGTCACTACCCCGACAGCGATGTCCGACAAGAAAGAATGCTTGCGAAACTCCTCACGCGCATGGACGTTTGACAGGTGCACCTCGATAAACGGGATGGCAACAGCGCTAAGCGCATCGCGCAAGGCAATGCTGGTGTGCGTGTATGCGCCAGGATTGATCACAATAAAAGCTACTCCGGCAGATTTTGCCGCGTGGATGCGATCAATCAACGGACCCTCGCCGTTGCTCTGGAAACACTCCAGCGCGGCATTCGCATTTGTCGCTTGTGCTTGCAATCGAGAGTTGATCTCGGCCAACGTGGTAGTGCCGTAAACAGCGGGCTCCCGTGTGCCGAGCAAATTCAGATTCGGTCCGTGCAAAAGCAATATCTTCAACATAATGTCCATTTTGCCTCAAATTGCCGGAAATTGTCGAGCTTATCGCTGAAGATGAAGCATGAAACACGTTGGATTTTTGCTACACGTGTTGTTTTTAGGCGAACAACAGTTGCGGAACAGCAGCTGAAAATTCGGGCAAATTGGACGTGAGTCCCGTGCTCTCAAAATGACGTCATTCGGATTTTTTGATAGGAGTTCGAGACTTTAGCGTTTACTTGGCAAGTTTTGGGTGATGATATGATCGAACTCAGCTTCGGATAGGATGCCCAGTTTGGTGTAAATTATTTCGCCCCCCGGACTAAACATCACCGTGTGTGGCAGAAGCCCCAAACGATTGCCGAGCCGCTTTGAAAGCTGAAGCGCACCAGCCTCATCCATGAGTAAGGGATAGTTGATCGCAGTAGTTTGCGCGAAATTAGTAACATTTGCCGATGTATCGGCCGCTATGCCTACAATTTGCAGGCCGCGATTGCCAAATTTTGCCTGCAACTTGACCAGGATCGGTACTTCCTCCTTGCAAGGCCCACACCATGTCGCCCAAAAATTCAACACCAGTAGCTTGCGATCCCACTGGCCTAAGGTCTGGCTATTTCCTTGAAGGTCCGGGAATTTTGTGGTGTACACAGCGCCAGCACTAGCGGCGATTTCATTTGGTTGTGCGATCAATTTTTCGGATGGCTGCTCAGGAGCAGGATTTTCGCGGCCCAGCCGAAGCGCTACCACCGCGAGCGCAATAAATATGCAAACGGCTACGGCAAATAAGCGTTTTGGCACGAGCCAATATTCCTTTGATGCCCAATCAGCGGGCGGGCTTGCTGTTTTTAAGCAGCGTGTCAGAAACTGACGACTGTCCGCTGTTAGCGGTTGATTGCGGACTTGCGGGAAGAACGCCTGAACTTGCCAAGCCGTCTGGAAAGATGATGCTTGAATCAGCGTGCCGAAGAGTGAGGGTCTGATTCTGTGGCGGGTAGCAGACGCCAACATCGGCACAACCCTGCGACGCCACTTTGAGCCGCAATGGCTGACCATTGGCTAACGCAACTCTTTGATTAAATTGGGTAATTGGCAGTAGTATACGCACGCTATCTCGATAAGTTTCCACCCGTCCGAACGTTGGATCTTCCTTTATGATCCCCTTCGAAAGCGACGCTTTGTTAAGTTTGGCTACGTTCGCAGGTTCAATGGCAAATTTGAATTTGGAACGATACATATAGTAGCCATCCGCGATTTTGAATTGTAGATCCACGGTTTTAGGATCTTTGTAGCGTGCCGATAATTGAAATGCGCGTTCTGGTTCAAGCAAATCCGGTTCTGGCTTTGCCACAAAGGGTAAAGTCGACGCAGCAAAAACGGACGGGCTGACCTGAAGACTCAGCGCAACAACGAGTATCAAAGTACACAATGCGCCACGTGAGCGTAACGGGTTCGCCCGCTTTTTACCTAAGATCAAAAAGGTTCCAATCTAAATTTATGTGGCATTGCAAAACCGCCAAAGAACGAAAGGGCAATGCGTGCTGCTCTGCCGTTCATATCACGCCCCAACCACCTTTACAGCGGGATGCTGCTCAGGTACTGTATTAATGTCCGTAACCGCCCCAATGTGAATTGACAATGGTGAACTACGCAAAGTTGCCGAATTTTTGATTGAGAAGGACGAAACGTAATGCGACTCTTAATGCTTGGCATTGTAATGGGATTCCCGTTGCTCGAAGGCGCGGTGCTGTACCGCCTCGGTCAGGGGCACGGCGGATGGGTCGTTGCGTGGTTGTTGTTCGCAGCCATCGCCGGCATTGTTCTGATCAAGCAGGCGCGGTTTTCCCTGATCACGCGACTGGCGAGCGAATTGTCGCGCGGCCAATTTTCGCTATCCGCAATCATCGATAGTTTTCGCACCGTCGTCGCGGGTTTGCTGCTTATTTTCCCTGGCATCATTTCTGACGTCATGGCGCTATTGCTTTTGCTGCTGCCGATTCGCGAGCCGGCTTATCAATACTCATCTGCACGCACCGAGCGGTATCCGGCGCGTAACAGGGATACAGATCGCAGCGGCGTTATCGAAGGCGAGTTTCGTCGAGAGCGCTAATGATCGTCGGGTAGCGCAGTTCCAATTTCAGTTCGCGCTTGACCCGTGCATTGCCAATGCGTCTCGATTCGCGCATAAAACTAAGCAGCATCGGCGAGATTCGCTGCTCAGCTTCTGCGCGACTAATGCGAGGCGGGCGTTTTAAATCAAACGTATCTGCCACTTGATCAAAATAGTCGCCCATTCGCAATTGACTATCATCCACCACATTAAAAACCCGATACATTTTTGGCCAGCGCTGGCGCATCGCCTTAATCACCGCTGTTGCGAGGTCTTCGGCATGAATGTGATTGGTGAAAACGTCTTCACTGACCATTAGCACTGGCGTTTGCCGTCGCAATCTATCCAGCGGTAGCCGGTCTTCGGCATAAATACCGGGGGCACGCAAGACAGTGATAGCCACGCCATGCAGTCGGCCCCATTTTCGCAATCGGCGCTCGGCATCAACGCGTCTTTTTGCCCTCGCGGAGTCAGGCATTGTCGCGCGGGTTTCATCAATCCAATCACCATGGCAGTTCCCGTAAACGCCGGTCGTACTAATGTAGACAATTCGCCGTGGTAGCATCCCCGCTCGTGACGGTGACGTTCGATCAACACCGCGACGAGTGAATCGATGCTGGGCGCTGAGTGCGGAGAGAAGATGTTGTGTGTTGGTATCGGATTTGCCGGTGGCGGGTGGCGGCGCAAAGTGCAGGATGGTGTCGGCGCGCCCGGCCAATTTTTGCAGTGACCGAAGATCGTTTAGGTCACCACGAACGAGTTGAACGCCAAAGCGGCTGGTGAATATCGGATGATGCGCCAGCGAGCTTGTTTCCCGAACGAGTGCCTTGACCTCATAGTGGCGGGAGGATTGGAGCCGACTGGCAACGCGCTTGCCGATATCGCCGAATCCTGCAATGAGAATGTTTTGCGCTTTTTTCATTTGAGCGCGCCAGTATAAAGAATAGAGCTTGGAACGCGAAATCTGCCAAAACGAAATGACCTACGCGAAATGACTAACGAATACCAAATTACCTTGTCGCCCTCCGGCAATACTTTCCGCGTCGCGCCTGATGAGACTGTGCTTGACGCCGCTCTTCGTCAAGGCATCGGCTTGCCGTACGGCTGCCGAAATGGCGCGTGTGGTTCGTGCAAAGGCACGATCGTGTCAGGCGAATTCGACTATGGCGTTTATCAGGAGCGCACGCTGACAGCTGAAGAAAAATCCAAGGGCAAAGCATTGTTTTGCGTCGGCAAGCCGTGTTCTGACATGACGCTTAACATAAAAGAAATCGGTGGAACGGGCGACATTCAGATTCGCACACTTCCTTGCAGGGTGGAGAAAAAAGAAGTTGTCGCACCAGATGTGGCGATTCTTTCTCTCAAACTGCCTGCGCAGGAGCGTTTGCAGTTTATGGCGGGCCAGTATCTCGATATCCTGCTCAAGGATGGCAAACGGCGCAGCTTCTCCATGGCCAACGCACCGCATCATGATCAGTATGTGGAGCTCCACATGCGCCTGATCCCCGGCGGAGAATTTACCAACTACGTATTCAACGAAATGCGTGACCGCGCCATCCTTCGTTTTGAAGGACCGCTGGGCACGTTTTTTCTGCGCGAGGATTCCGACAAGCCGATCATCTTCATGGCTGGCGGCACCGGCTTTGCCCCGATCAAAGCGGTTATCGAGCACGCGCTTTACACGCATATTGATCGCGAGATGGTGCTTTACTGGGGCTGCCGTTCGTTACAGGATATTTATCTGCCGCAACTGCCCGTCCAGTGGCAACGGGAGCACCCAAACTTTACGTTCATTCCGGTTCTCTCGGAGCCAAAACCCGAGGATAATTGGCTGGGACGAACCGGATTTGTGCATCAGGCAATTGCGGATGATTTTGAATCACTGGCAGGTTACGAGGTCTATGCCTGTGGCGCACCCATCATGGTTGAACTGGGCCAAAAGACATTTGCAGCAAAAGGGTTGCCGGTCGATGCGTTTTTTGCCGACTCATTCACCTATGCGCCCCATGAGATTAGTAGCACTTGAACAGTTTTAACAGTCTTATCACCAAGGAGAAAACACATGATCAAAGTCGGAGACACATTACCCAACGGTACCCTCGGCGAGTTCATTGCAGTCGAGACCGCAGGCTGCTCAATCGGCCCGAACAATTTCAACGTGAGCGATCTGGTCAAGGGAAGGAAGATCGCCGTCTTCGGTCTGCCGGGTGCCTTTACGCCGACATGTTCGGCCAAACACGTGCCGGGTTACGTCGCCAACTACGACGCTCTTAAAGCAAAAGGCGTTGATGAAATCTGGTGCGTATCTGTCAACGATGCGTTTGTCATGGGCGCGTGGGCGAAAGAGCAGCAGACAGATGGCAAGGTGCGTATGTTTGGAGATGGTTCCGCCGCATGGACAAAAGCACTCGGACTTGAATTTGATTTGACAGCCAAAGGCATGGGCGTGCGCATGCAGCGCTTTTCGATGCTGGTGGTCGATGGCGTGGTAAAAACGTTGAACCTCGAAGGCCCCGGAAAATTCGAAGTCTCGAATGCGGAAACGATGTTGACGCAGGCGTAAATCCGGGTATAAATTTTTCGTAAGCGGATTACCAAATTACAAAATGGCCAAACCAAAAATCTTCATCGATGGCGAGCACGGCACCACGGGGCTGTTGATCCGTGATCTGCTGCGCGAGCGCACCGACATTGACGTCGTCAGCATCGCGGCAGACAAACGCAAAGACGCCGCTGAAAGAAAACGATTGCTCAACAGCGTCGATCTAGCGATTTTGTGCTTGCCCGATGCTGCCGCACGCGAATCGGTCGCGATGATAGACAACCCCGATGTTCGGGTGGTCGATGCCAGCACGGCGCACCGGGTGCTGCCGGATTGGGCATTTGGATTTCCTGAAATGACGGCGGGGCAGGAGCAGCGGATTGCGCAAAGTCGTCGGGTATCGAATCCCGGTTGCTGGTCGACTTGTTTCATTGCGCTGGTGCGACCGTTAGTTGATGCAGGATTGTTGCCGCCGAGTCATTCCGTGACGACATGGGGTGTATCCGGCTACAGCGGCGGTGGACGGCAAATGGTGGAAGAGTTCGAGCGTGGCGAAAACAAATCCACGGTGTTCACCTACAACCTGAAGCTCAACCATAAACACCTGCCGGAAATGCAAAAATACACCGGCCTTCTCCAGCCGCCACTGTTCACGCCATCGGTGGGCGCGTATCGTCAAGGCATGTTGGTGCATGTGCCGCTGAATTTGTGGGCGCTACCCAAACCCGTAAGCGGTCGGCAACTTTACGATTGCCTCGCAGCCCACTACGCCGGCAAGTCTTTCGTGAAGGTCATGCTGTTTGGCGGTGAGCCACCGGCAGAACTCAACCCCGACGCGCTGAACGGCACCAACCAGATGGAATTATTCGTGTTTGAAAACGCGGCGTGTCAGCAAGCGGTACTGGTTGCGCGGCTGGATAATCTGGGCAAGGGTGCTGGCCGCGCGGCGTTGCAGAATGTCGATTTGATGTTGGGGCTGCGCTAAATAGAATTGACGTATTTAACGCAGATCGCCATTTGGTGCGGTGTTCAGGGGTAAATGCCGTCAAAAGCCGCGCCAGTGCTTGATCTATAAATTATTACCTAGCGAGTTCCGCACTTCGCCTGACGTGGCGAATCGCTTCATCATTGCGACCAAGCTGCTCCATTAACCGCGCCAAAGTCATGTGCGCATCCAGCGTAGGCTCTAGCGCAACACTCGCTTCGAGATAGCTTTGCGCCTTGCCCCACAGCGCCTGACGCATACACAGCTTACCCAGCGTGGCCAGCAGGACTGCATCGCGCGCGTGTTGCCGCAGCCAGCGTTCGGCGCGTTCAATTTGCGCCAGCGTCGAATCGGTCTTGCAATCGGCATAAATTGCCACGAGCCCGCTGTCCCAACCGTCGGCACCGCGTTCTTCAATCGTTTCTTCAATCACATCCTTGGCTTCATTGCCACAGCCCAATGTCAGGAGCCGCTTGGCGACGGTCGCGCTCATCGAGGCGTCAAAACGCGATTCACGTGCAAACGCTTTCCACGCATCGGTAATCGCTTCCGGATTCGCGGGTTTTGATTTGATCAGATTGAGTTCGGCGTTCAGCCGGATTTGCTGCGCCGCGCCCTCTGGCAGCATGCCCGAGCGGGTTAGCGACGCCAGCGTAACGAGCACATCTTCCCACGCCTTGCCGGCGACTTCGGCTTCGACTTTCATTTTCAACACACCCGGATTCTTCGGGTCGTTCGCGGCAAGATTGTTCAACAGTGACAGCGCCGCTTCGGCTTTGCCATCAGCCAGCAGCATGTAAGCTTTCGATGCATCGCG
This sequence comes from Betaproteobacteria bacterium, assembly GCA_031401935.1. Taxonomy (GTDB): domain Bacteria; phylum Pseudomonadota; class Gammaproteobacteria; order Burkholderiales; family Usitatibacteraceae; genus UKL13-2. The sequence continues at coordinate 33,606 of JANNRY010000162.1, forward strand.
CATGCGTGTCGAGCCTTCATTACGGATGTGGTCCAGATACGGCACCGCCGCGCCGGAATTGCCGCCTTCGTATGCCGCCCACGCTGCAATGGCCGCAGCCATATCGCGCGTGTCGTCGTGCTGCAGGGCCGTGCGCGCGCGCGCTTCCGCTTCACGGAACTCGCCTGAAAATAGAAGCTGCATGCTTTCCAGCAGCAGGTCGCGCGACTTCGCGCGCTCATGCTCGATTTTGTGTTTACGGAGTTGGCGCGGTAGCCGATAAGTTTTAACGGCTAATTGAATCAGCAAGTACGCCGTCGCAATCAACACCAGTTGCAGAATCACGAGCAGCATGATCGACAATTCAACGCGCCATGGCGGCAGCACGAACACCGCATAACCATTGCCGTAACGTCCGGCCAAGGCAAGCGCGACCGCCAGCGCCGCAAGAGCGAACACCCATAAGGCCAGGCGAATCGGGCGACTGGTCATATCAGTGTTCAGCGTTGCGGCCGTTCGCGCGCGGCGCGGGCAGCCCGCGCTGCATTCAGGCTGGTGGTGATGTCAGGCGGCGCAATCGACACAGGATTCTCGGCCAACTGCTTTAGCATCGCGAGCGCGTTGGTGTTGACCTTCGCCTTTGGATCGAAATATTTGGTGAGCATGTCGCGCACAATTTTTAGATCTTCTTTGTAGTTCACGTCGTCGCGCGCGATGAGCGCAGTGCGCGCCGAAAGCAGCCGCAACTTCAAATTCTCGCGCAGGAAATAACTTTGTTGCGGAGAAAGCAGCACGACATCGCCGCTGTCAAGCTCACGGATGCGGATAAGTTGTTTCATTTCAAACCAGAGGTCGCGGCCAAAACGCAACGCAATGTTCTCGCCCGCATCTGTGACGCGCGCATCGCGGGCCGCTGGCGCGCCACCCGCCGTCGCATCCGGGATCGACAAGGGCAGCGTCGCGGCGAGCACCATCAAGTTATCGAGCTTCAGGCTGATGCCAACAGTATCGACCAGCGGCAACGCCTTGAGACGCTCCATATCCTGCGTAATCGCGCGGCGCAATTGCACGACCTGTAATTTATCGGCACGCGCCAAACGCTGATCGGCAGTTTGCAGCGCGATCAGCGCTGCACGCACGTTCGCGGCAAGCACCAGTTCGCGGCTGGCAATATTGAGCGTTTGCTCAATCTCGGCCAGCAACCAGTCATCCGGCGCGCGCGCCAGATCGCGGGTCATTTCCTCGAGCGCCACGCGCTGACCTTGAAACTCGGCGAGTTTGCCTTCCAACTGCGCGACGCGGTTTTGGGATTCGCGCAATTCCTTCTGCATTTGATCCACCAGCACGGCGGTTTGGTTTTGCATCTTGCTCTGCTCGGCAAGTTTCACGCCGACGGTTTGGGTGAGTGTCTGCGCTGAATCACGCGCATCCCACCACGCCCACAATCCGATAGCGAGACTAGCAAGCGCCACTGCCAATGCGACAACTCCTATTCCGGAGGCGGCAGCAGAAGCGACGGGTTTGGGGTTAAGTTCGTCCATGATTTAGAAGGTAAGGGGATTGAGCAATCGTGGTTTCAAATCAGCTAGTCTCGCCAATAATGCGGCCTCTGCCAACGGTACTTCCGCGATTTTGGCAAAACCGCGTGCCCGCGCGGCATCCGCGACGCGTGAATGTGGTACCAGCAATACCATCCCCATTCCCATTCGCGGCGAAACGTGCATGATTGCAAAAATATTCATCAGACTATCCAGTGTTTCAACACTCAACGCAAAGCAACCATGCACGCGGTCGGACTGTAATGATTTTTGTAATGATTCCCGCGCAGCCAACGTCGGCACAATCGGTGCCCGACGATAACACTCAAGCACCGTAATGCGGGCACCACGCGCTGTCAGTGTTTGCTCCAGGACAGTGCGGCCGCCAAGTTCACTCTGTCCCTTCACAAGGATAATATGTCGCCCCTCCACCGTGTGCAATTGCGGCAGCGCCAATAGACCCTCGCTGTCGATGCTTTGTTGCGGTGACACAACATTCTGACAGCCCGCATCCATCAGCGCTGACGCCGTGGCGCGACCGATGGCAAATATTTGAACATCAGGAGCGATGTTGCCAGCTCGCAGAAGCACCGGTAACCCATGAGCCACCGCATTGGCACTCACAAAGATAGCGCCGGATGCGCTGGCCAGATCGTGCGGTGCCAGCGACGCCTCTATAGGCGCGATATCCAGAACCGGAAATTCGATGATGTCGGCACCAGCTTTTCGCAAAGTGTTTGCGGTACGAGCGGCTTGATCGCGAGGGCGTGTAACGACTAATGTCAGCCCTTGCAATGATCGCTCAGGCCGCATTTGCGCTGTGCCGGGACAGCGTAGCCAGAATTTCTCTGGCACCTTCTTCAATCAGCGCTTGTGCTAACGCGGTGCCGAGCGATTCTGCGTTCGCGAGGGATCCAGTCATGACACGGCGGATCATATGGCTGCCGTCCGGCATCGCCACGAAGCCATCGATTGAAATTCCACCATCAACCAGCGTGGCATGTGCGCCCAAAGGCACATCACAGCTTGCGGTCAGGGCGCGTCCAAAGGCACGTTCTGCGTTGACGAGCGCTGTGGTATTTTCGTTTGCGAATGCAGACAGCCAGTTGGCAATGTCCGTTCGCGCTGATTGATACTCGATGCCAAGTGCACCCTGTGCGATGGCTGGCACGTAATTCGCGGGCGGCAGGCTGCCCCGAATACGATCCGCAAAACCCAATCGCTTCAAGCCTGCTGCAGCGAGAATGATTGCATCGAAATTGCCCGCATCCAGTTTGGCGAGACGGGTATTGACGTTGCCACGCAATGCTTCAATCTTCAGATCCGGACGCGCGTAGCGCAATTGACTTTCACGTCGCAGACTGGAGGTGCCGACGACCGCACCTTGCGGCAAAGACTCGATGGTCGCAAAACGGTTCGACACAAACGCATCGCGCACATCCTCGCGATCACCGACGATGGTGGCCGAAAACCCCCGCGGTAACGTCATCGGCACGTCTTTCATTGAATGCACGGCGATATCTGCGCGGCCTTCTTCGAGAGCGGTTTCAAGTTCTTTGATGAATAGCCCCTTTCCACCAATCTGCGCTAAGGGCTTGTCGAGGATTTGGTCGCCCTTGGTGGTCATACCAATAATATCGACGCGAGCTGAAGGATAAAGTACGCGCAATTTCGCGGCTGTCCACTCGCTTTGGACCATCGCGAGACGGCTCTCGCGAGAGGCAATTCTGATCAGGTCTGGGGTCACGGGCATAGCGCACAAAGGCCGAAAACAAGGGCCGAAACAATGAATAGCCCGAAATTTTATCACGCACCCCGGCGTCAGCCGCTGTATGAAGTCACGGGAAGGCTAGATGCCATGCTTCGGGGCGGGACATCGGATTTGACGGTGACTCAAAACCAGATTGATGTAAGTCAATTTTTGCTGCACTGCGGTAGAATGAAGTTACCTCGTAAACTCATTCACTTTGCATCGAATCCGTTACCCTCATGGCCGCCAATCCCGCCTATCTACCAGTTGCCAAATCCGCCAAAAAAATTGGCGCGGTATTGCCATTTGCGTCTGGTGCCCAGACCGATGAACCCGCCGACGTCGGTGGCGTGCGATTGCGCGAGATTCCTTATAACTACACCTCGTTTTCCGACCGAGAAATTGTCATGCGGTTGCTCGGGCGTGACGCGTGGGATGTTTTGCTTGAGCTGCGCGGCGAACGAAAAACTGGACGTAGTGCCCGTATGCTCTACGAAGTGCTCGGCGATATCTGGGTGGTCGAACGCAATCCTTATTTGCAAGAGGACATGCTCGACAACCCCAAGCGCCGCTATGCGCTTGCGGCCGCAATGCGCCATCGGCTTGGCGAAATCGAGAAACGTCGGCAACTTGATCAGGACAAAAGTGACGCGTTGCTTGACGAGGAGCTGGAATCCCGCTCCAACAAGGTTATCGAGCTATTAAAACGTGCCTACAGTGCAGTAGACGCTTTCGAGAAAGATTTTGCAGACACGTGGGATCTCCGCAAAAAAGTCGAGAAACGTTTGCTCAAAGTGACGCGCAAAGACAATATCGCTTTCGACGGCCTGGCGCGCGTTTCACATGTCACGGACGCCACCGACTGGCGCGTTGAATATCCCTTTGTGGTGTTGCATCCAGATACCGAAGAAGAAATCGCGCCAATCGTCAAGGCGCTGATCGAGTTGGGCCTCACCATCATCCCGCGAGGTGGTGGCACTGGATATACCGGCGGGGCTATTCCACTCACCAAACGTTCTGCGGTCATCAACACCGAAAAACTCGACGCTCTTGGTGCTGTGGAGCAAATCACATTGCCGGGCATGACTGAGCCCGTCGCCACGATCCGTTGCGAAGCCGGGGTCGTGACCAAGCGCGCCATGGAAGCTGCGGAATTGTCCGGGTTGGTCTGGGCCTGCGACCCAACCAGCGCCGATGCGAGCTGTATCGGTGGCAATGTGGCCATGAACGCAGGCGGAAAGAAAGCTGTTTTGTGGGGCACGGCGCTCGACAATCTCGCGTCGTGGAAGATGGTCACGCCAAATGCAGAATGGATGGAGATTGAACGCCTCGACCACAACATGGGCAAGATTCATGATGTGGACGCGGCGAAGTTTCGCATTCGTACATTCGATGAGACCGGCAAAAAGCTTAAATCTGACGAAACGCTTGAAATCCCCGGCACGCAATTTCGCAAAACCGGGCTGGGCAAAGACGTTACCGATAAGTTTCTCGCGGGACTGCCAGGTATCCAGAAAGAAGGCTGCGACGGCATCATCACGTCAGCGCGCTTTGTGCTGCATCGCATGCCCAAACATATTCGTACCGTCTGTTTGGAATTCTTTGGGCAGGTGAAGGAGGCGGTGCCGACGATTGTCGAAATCAAGGATTTTCTGGATGGCCATGAACACGCCATCCTCGCCGGCCTTGAGCACCTCGACGAACGTTATCTGAGGGCGGTGGGTTACGCGACCAAATCGCGACGCAATCAGCGACCGAAAATGGTGCTGATCGGCGATATTGTTTCTGATAACGAAAACGCTGCGATGGAAGCGGCCAGCGCGGTGGTAAGGCTCGCCAATGCGCGTCACGGTGAAGGTTTTATCGCCGTAACACCAGACGCACGCAAAAAATTCTGGCTGGATCGTGCCCGCACTGCAGCGATTGCCAAACACACCAACGCGTTCAAAATCAACGAGGACGTGGTTATCCCGCTCGATCGACTCGGCGACTATTCCGACGGCATAGAGCACATCAACATCGAGCTTTCGCTGAGGAATAAATTGCGGCTGGTCGAGGCGTTGATTGGCTTCATGCAGGGACGATTGCCGCTGGATGAGGACGACGAAAAAATCTCGCAGGATGAATTGATCGGCTCAAAACGCCAGGATGCGCTGGATTTGCTGCGCGCTGTAGGCGCACGCTGGAAGTGCTATCTCGATAATTTGGACCGACCGCTTGCCTCGATTCAACCAGCACTCCGCGCGGTTGATGTCGAAGCCGCCATGACAGTCGTGCCTGAAGCAAATCCGGGATTGACGTTATTTGATCTGCTGCAAACCCACCAGATTCGTACTTCATGGAAACTCGAAATTCGCCAGCGCTTGCACGAGATATTTTCGGGTCGCGTATTCGTCAAATTGCAAGAAAAACTGGATGCAATTCATAAGGACGTACTGCATGGCCGCGTATTCGTTGCGCTGCATATGCACGCCGGTGACGGCAACGTGCACACCAATATCCCGGTAAATTCTGACGACTATGCGATGCTGCAAGAAGCCAATGCTGCCGTAGCGCGCATCATGGCGTTCGCACGCAAACTCAATGGCGTTATATCGGGCGAACACGGTATTGGCATTACAAAATTTGAATTCCTGACCCGGGAAGAAAAACAGCCGTTCATTGACTATAAACAGCGTGTTGACCCTGAAGGTCGATTCAATGCCGGCAAGTTGTTGCCAGGCGGTGATATGGGGCGTGCCTACACCCCCAGCTTTGGTTTGCTCGGTGCGGAGTCTTTGATTCTGGAGCAGTCTGATATCGGCGCGATTGCTGATTCGATCAAAGATTGCCTGCGCTGCGGCAAATGCAAGCCGGTATGCGCCACGCACGTTCCACGCGCCAACCTGCTTTACAGCCCGCGCAATAAAATTCTTGCGACCTCATTGTTGATCGAAGCATTCCTTTACGAAGAACAGACGCGGCGCGGTGTTTCGCTGCGCCACTTTGACGAGTTTTCTGATGTGGCAGACCATTGCACGGTCTGCCATAAGTGCGAGAGCCCGTGTCCGGTAGATATCGATTTCGGCAATGTCTCGGTGGCGATGAGAAATCTTTTGCGCAGAGAAGGTAAAAAGAAATTCAATCCCGGCACGGCTGCTGCGATGTTCTATCTCAACGCCACCGATCCGACCACCATCAAGATCGTCAAGACCCTGATGATCGACTGGGGTTACAAAGTTCAGCGTTTTGCGCATTCGCTCGCGAAAAAATTCCTATTGCCGCAAATGCAGACCAAACGTCCGCCGGCCACGGTAGGTAAGCCCTTAATCAAGGCGCAGATCATCCACTTCATCAACAAGCCGATGCCGGGGGGGTTGCCGAAAAAAACCGCTCGTGCTTTGCTCGATGTTGAAGACGACAAGGTTGTGCCGATCATCCGTGACGCGCAAAAGGCCGGCGTGGATGCCGAGGCTGTGTTCTATTTTCCAGGCTGTGGATCGGAGCGGTTGTTTGGTCAGGTGGGGCTTGCAACGCAGGCGATGCTTTATCACGTCGGCGTGCAAACAGTTTTACCACCCGGATATCTCTGTTGTGGTTACCCGCAAACCGCTTCCGGCAACGCCGACAAAGGCCAGGAAATTGTCACCGACAATCGGGTGTTGTTTCATCGCGTTGCAAATACGCTGAATTATCTCGACATCAAGACCGTCATTGTTTCTTGCGGCACCTGCATGGATCAATTGCAGAAATACGAATTTGAAAAAATATTTCCGGGATGTCGATTGCTCGATATCCATGAGTACCTGATGGAAAAAGGTGTGAAACTGGAAGGCGTTACTGGCACGCGTTACATGTATCACGACCCCTGCCACTCACCGATGAAAACCTACCAGCCGCTCAAGGTAGTGAATGAGTTGATGGGCACGACTGTGGCGCAGAACGAACGCTGCTGCGGTGAATCCGGCACGCTTGCTGCGACGCGCGCCGACATTTCCACGCAAGTGCGTTACCGCAAGGAAGAAGAAATGCGCAAGGGCGAAGACAAGGTGCGCGCCGACGGCTTCAAGGGTGAAGTGAAGATTCTCACCTCGTGCCCGTCGTGTTTGCAGGGCCTCGCGCGCTACCGGACCGATGTGGATGTCGATGCCGACTACATCGTGGTCGAGATTGCCAAGGCCACCTTGGGTGAGAACTGGCTGCCCGAGTATGTGGCGCGGGCCAACAACGGTGGGATAGAGCGGGTTTTGCTCTAGACCGCCGTTCCAATGCGTCGGCGGCGTCGAGCGGGTGTTGCTATAAGGCACCCGCGGGATTGATGCGGTACGATTCGCGTTCTGCCGTTCCCGCAGCACGCTTGCGTTTGACTGTCCATGTCCATCCAATTCGAT
>JANNRY010000163.1:0-1673 GCA_031401935.1 Betaproteobacteria bacterium
CACTCCACACACCCATGCTGCCCTCAAAAATCGCCATCGTTGATCTGGAAACAACCGGTATCACCGCGACCGGGGACCGCATTACCGAAATCGGCATCGTACTGGTCGATAACGGCGTGGTTATTGAAGAGTGGCAAAGTCTGGTGAATCCGCAATGCACCATCCCGGTGGAAATTCAAGCACTTACTGGCATCACTGACGCGATGGTGGCGAATGCACCGACCTTTGAAAAGCTGGCGCGAGAGGTGCTATTGAGGCTAGAAGGCCGCTTGTTCGTGGCGCATAACGCGCGCTTTGACTACGGATTTATCAAAAATGCCTTTCGACGCATGGAGACGCCATTCACTGCCGACGTGCTCTGCACGGTGCGGCTGTCGCGAAGACTTTATCCAGAGTATCCGCAACACAATCTCGATGCCTTGATATCGCGCCACCATCTAAATGCCGATGATCGTCATCGCGCGCTGGGCGACGCGCGCATTACGTGGCAGGCGCTCGATAAGATGTGCCGTGGCAACCCCGCCTATACCGTTGAGAGTGCAATCAGGGCGCTACTGAAAATGCCGAGTTTGCCACCGCAGTTGGCGCCCGGCGTACTTGACGAACTGCCCGAAGGCCCCGGCGTATATTTGTTCTACGGCGTCAACGCGCTGCCGATCTACGTTGGCAAGAGCGTGAATCTGCGGGATCGCGTGCGTTCGCACTTTTCCAGCGATTACCGGAGCGCCAATGATCAGCGCCTCTCAACCGAGATTACCCGCATCGCCGTCGAAGAAACCGCAGGCGAACTCGGAGCGCTGTTACGCGAGGCGCAGTTGGTGAAGTCAGCGCTGCCGCTGAGGAATCACAGATTGCGGAAAAACCGGCAGATCGTATTCATCCGTTTGAGCGACTTATCGGTGTCGCCAGAGATGGTGCCGTTTGCTGAATTTGATCCCGGCAACACCGCTGGTATGTACGGCCCATTTCCCGCAAAGCCACGTGCCAAAGCGTTGCTGCAGAGCCTCGCGGCGGACTATGCGCTTTGCTGGAAAGCGCTAGGCGTGCAGCAAACCGAGGGTGCCTGTTTCGCGCGGCAACTTCACCGCTGCCGTGGTGCCTGCGTTGGCGAGGAAAGTATGGCGCAGCACAATCTGCGGCTGCTTGACGCGCTCAGCGAACATCGTTTTCCTGCTTGGCCGTGGGCCGGGCCGATTGCGATCAAGGAAACGCATCCCGACCATGGCTGGGAGCGCCTTTATCTGGTCAATCGCTGGTGCCACCTCGGCACTGCCAAAGATGAGGAAGAACTCTGGTCGCTGCTGGAATCGACCGCTGCGAACGAGACCGAGTTTGATCCGGATATTTACAAGTTGCTGCGAAAATACTTGTCGCGGGCCAAGAAATCCGACCTGATTATGCTCTTGCCTGCTGAGAAGTCGGCGCGGAAGCGGCTTGCGGCACAAGATGGATAAAAATAACAAGCCCTAGCACTGGCGGGTCTTTCAGAGCATTTCACGCCTTAGTGCCTCGCTAATGCTTGTGTTTACTCAATTGCGCGAAGGAAATGTCACCACACTAGATGAACTGCAGACCGCCTAAGCTCAAGGCTTGAAGCGCGTAATGTTCTTTGATTGCGTCACTCCGCTAAGCGTGTAGGTAAACACGCCGTTGTTTGCGTCGGTGAAATTGAT
>JANNRY010000164.1:0-8146 GCA_031401935.1 Betaproteobacteria bacterium
TATCGCACCATGCTGCTCTGTACCGGCGACACGGGGTTTTCGTCAGCCAAAACGTACGACATTGAAGTGTGGTTGCCCGCACAAAATACCTACCGCGAAATTTCATCGTGCTCAAATTTCGAAGCCTTTCAAGCGCGGCGCATGACGGCGCGCTTCAAGGATGAAAATGGCAAGACGCAGAATCTGCACACGCTTAATGGCTCGGGTTTGGCAGTAGGCAGAACGCTGGTGGCGGTGCTGGAAAATTATCAACAGGCCGATGGCAGTGTGACGGTACCGGAGGTGTTGGTGCCGTATATGGGTGGGGTGACAAAATTGGAGCGACGCTAGACCCGCGATGATCACAACCTTTATCATCATTCGACACGGCGAAACCTTCTGGAATCGCGAACACCGCATTCAGGGTCATCGCGATAGCGCCCTGACGCCTGAAGGCATCACACAGGCGGAAGCATGTGCGCGGCGCCTCCAAAGCGAGGCAATCGATGTCGTGATTGCCAGTGATCTCAATCGTGTGCAGCACACTGCAAAGATCCTCACGGGCAGTCACAGCTTACCAACGACGTTTGACGCGACTTTGCGTGAGCGCTGCTTTGGCATTGGTGAGGGCATGACTTACGCAGAAATGGAATCCAAATTTCCGCAGATGTTTTCAACGACCGGCTTGGTCGATGCTGAATTCACATTGCCTGAAGGCGAGAGTCGGGCGGTTTTTCATCAACGCGTAAGAACGTCAATTGAGGGCCTCGCCGTCGCGCATGCAGGCAAACGCATTCTCGTCGTCACGCACGGTGGAGTGCTCGGCGTGATCTATCGCTGGCTAAACAATCTGCCCGTTGGCGCGCAGAGAATAGAGATTCCGAATGTCGGCTACAACCGGCTCTCAAAAGGGCTGGGCGGTTGGAAAATCGATGTCTGGGGCGATACCAGTCATTTGAGTGCGGGCACGTTCGAAGCTGGTTGAATTTTCTTTGGCACGCTGAGTGTGGTGTCGTCCAATTGCAGCTCAAAGCGAATGTCCATATCCAGCGGTTTTTCCAGGCGCGTAATGATGTCCGTGTAGTTACGAACGTTTTCGACAAAATTGACCGCCTCGTCGCCGCGCGCAAAGCCATGTTTGAGTTGTTCAAAGTGTTCAGGCTCGCGTAGTTTCAGGTAAGCCTTTCGCACATCGAGCCACGAATCCGCGTTCAGCTTCAACCGTTGTGCGAGGATTCGCGCGTCTTCCAAATGGCCATAGCCTTGGTTATATGCAGCCAGTGCCAGCCAGGTGCGATCCGGCTCGACGATCCGGCTGGGAATGGTGTCGCGCAAGAGCACGATATATTTGGCACCGCCGATGATGGATTCACGCGCGTCAAGCCGGTTTTTTACTTTCATCCGGTCCGCTGTGTCTTCGGTCAGCATCATCAGCCCACGCACGCCGGTTGGCGACGTGGCAAGCGGGTCCCAGTGCGATTCCTGATAGCCGATGGCAGCGATAACGCGCCAATCGACACCGGTAAGTTGTTGGGCCTCGTGAAAGAGCGGACGAAATTTTGGCAGTACAGTTTGAATTTTTTCGAGGATCGCTTCGGAGTCAACTGCCTCGATGCGATTGACGTGCCCGTAATAGCGGTCGAGCAATCGGGAGAGCGTGCCGTTATTGCGAATTTTGTCGAAAAACAGCACTGTACTCTGCTGTAAATCAGCGTCGGCGATGGGTGAGAACGCCCACGCCACTTTGTTCTCGCGGCCAATATTGAAGGCAGTCGCGACATCGGGATGCAAACGTTTGCTTACCGCAAACGCACTGCTATCGACGACAGCAAAGTCGCTTTCTTTTTTCTCGACGCGTCGCAACAAATCGTCGGGATGGGACTCGTGTGCGATGACATCGATACTGAAGCCCGGAAATTCGCCAGTCATCTCACGCAGTAAATCGTGAGCAGGTGTATCCGCGACAACCGCGATTCGTTTTGCGGTTGCATCACGCAGCGATTTCGGTTTTTGATCAGCCTTATTGTGGATTAATTGATATTGCACGAGCTTGTAGCTTTGGCTGAATGCAAATTTGGCACGCAGATCAACATTCGGAACCAATCCGGCTGCTGCAATATGACCACGGCCTTCCTGCAACGCTGCAAGCAGCTTTTGATGGCTGGGCATCACGACAAATTTCGGTACCAGTCCCAGCTCTTTGGCAAACAGCGTGGCCAGATCGTGCTCGAACCCGGTCAGCGTTTCATCTTTGCGTTTGCCTGTCTGCGGCGCGTCTTGTGTCGTGTTTGGGCCGCGTAACGTGAGAATGACCAGCTCGCCGGACGCGCGTGGCGCTTTCAGCGGCAAATGCAGCCATTCCGGGGCGTAGTTTGCCTGCCGCAGAACGACCGTCGCAAAAATGGCAATCACAGCGACAGCGAACGTGACCAGCAACGAACGCATTACTAATCGGCGTTTCATGGGTTGTATGTCATTGGGCCGCAGGTTGTGACGCGAAAATTGCGCATTGAGTTTACGTCATGTTTACGTCGCGGTGAGATAATCGAATCTGCATCAATAACGGCGTTCAGACACGCCAAACAAATGAAACCAAAAATGATGGCGCTCGTGCCGGCAGCAGGCACCGGGACACGATTCGGCGATGCGCTGCCAAAGCAGTATCTCGATATCCGTGGCCGCCCGCTGATTTTTCATACGCTGCTGGCGCTGACAAAAGTGTCGCGCATCGAGGGCATTACTGTGGTGTTGTCGCCTGACGACAGCCACTGGAAAAATTATCAGAGCCACTGGGAATTACTCGGCGCGAAAGTATCGGCGGCAAAGGTGGGCGGTAAATCACGTGGCGAAACGATTGCGAACGGATTACATTCGATTGCGGAGCGGTCGGCATTGGATACGAACGATTGGGTCATGGTGCATGACGCAGCGCGTCCGTGCATTGAGACTGAGCTGGTTGATCAGTTTATCGACGAGCTGGAGAATGATCGCATTGGTGGTCTGCTGGCATTGCCACTTGCCGATACGATCAAACGCGATGACGGCAATTTGCGTGTTGACAAGACCGTTCCGCGCGAAGGCCTCTGGCGCGCACAAACGCCGCAGATGTTTCGTTTCGGATTACTTAAGGACGCATTGGCAGCGTGCCCGGAAGCAACCGACGAAGCGCAGGCGATCGAGGCGCTCGGACACCAGCCAAAACTAGTGATGGGCGATAGCGCGAATTTAAAAGTCACCTACGCGCAGGATTTGAAACTGGCGCGCATGTTACTCGGTGAGACCGAAGGAAGAACAAAACAATGACAACGTTTCGTGTGGGCCACGGCGTCGATGTGCATCAACTGGTATTGGGCAGGGCGCTCATTATTGGTGGCGTGAAAATTGATTACGAGCGCGGGCTGCTTGGGCATTCTGATGCCGATGTGTTGCTACACGCGATCTCGGATGCGCTTCTCGGTGCGGCGGGGCTGGGCGACATCGGCAAACATTTTCCCGATAGCGACGCAAAGTTCAAAGGCATCGACAGCCGCGAGCTGTTGCGAAATGTCGCCGCCAAAATCACTGCCAAGGGATTCTCAGTCGGTAATATCGACGCCACCATCATCGCGCAGGCACCAAAGATGGCACCACACATCTCGGCCATGGTCGCCAATATTGCTGCCGACCTTGGCATTGATGCTTCACAAGTAAACGTGAAAGCGACGACGACTGAAAAGCTGGGATTTACCGGGCGGGGTGAAGGGATCGCGGCGGAGGCGGTGTGTTTGTTGAGAGCCAACTAAAAAACGCAACCCGCATAAATTAGACAAACTCTAGCATTGACGGGTGTCACCGAGCAATTTGTGCCTGTGAGCCGCACCAGTGCTTGATCTACGTAATTTACTCGTTGGTTTTGTCGCCTGCTACGTTAGCTGATTCGTCACTGCCCACGCCAGCAAGATTGCTCATGATTCGACGTGCAATCATGTTCAATGGCGCCACCATCTCTGCGGCACCAATATCGATGGCTTCTTTGGGCATGCCGAAAACAATGCAACTTGCTTCGTCCTGCGCGAGCGTGAATGCACCTTGCCTGCGCATTGCCAGCAAGCCCTGCGCGCCATCTTTGCCCATGCCAGTGAGAATAACGCCGATTGCATCACCTCCAGCCGATTCTGCCGCGGAGTTAAACAGCACATCAACGGACGGGCGGTGCAGATTGACTGCTGCATCGTTGCCAATTTTGATGCCGTAGCCACGCGCACCAAAACGCTCCACACGCAAATGAAAACCGCCGGGCGCGACATAAGCGTGTCCGGGCAGGGCGGGTTCATCATTTTCAGCTTCCTTGACGGTGATTTTGCAGAGCCCGTCGAGGCGTTTGGCAAATAGTTTGGTGAACGTTCCCGGCATGTGCTGCGCGATCAGAATCGGTGGGCAGTCCTCGGGGACAGAAACGAGGATGTCTTTGAGTGCTTCCGCACCGCCCGTGGATGCGCCGATCACAATCACGCGGTTTTGCGTCTTTGTCGCACTCCCAAGCATTGGCAGCACTTCATCGGCATCGACCGCGCGGTTGATATCAAGTGGCTGAATATTGTCGCGCGCGGCATACGCGCCACGGATTTTTTCAACGATTAGTTGCGCGTAGTCATCGTCGGTCGTCTCGCCTGCAACGGGCTTGCCGACAAAATCGACCGCACCCATCGCCAAGGCGCGAAACGCAATATCAGAGCCTTCCTGTGTGAGCGACGACAGCATGACAACCGGCATCGGCCGCACTCGCATCAAACGCTTCAGAAACGACAGCCCGTTCATATTGGGCATTTCGATATCGAGCGTCAACACGTCGGGATTGAGCGAGCGGATCATTTCGCGCGCCACCAGCGGATCAGGTGCCGCGCCGACCACGATCATGTCGGTTTGTTCGTTGATGATTTCTTTAAGGATATTTCGGATCAGCGCCGAATCATCGACCACCAGAACTTTGATCTTCACTTGAATATCTCCACATCACCACCGACCACGACGTTGCGTAGCCGCAGGTTGTATTCACTTTCACGTTCCACAATCGTATGGTTGTGGAGTTCCTTGAGTTTCTTCACCAGCACTTTACCTGTGGCTGGAAAAAAATATAGTTTGCGCGGATACACGCCAAGCAAATCTTCAGCAACGATTTTGATGCGCTCGTTGTGCAGATATTCGGTCACAAAGCTGGCGTTGGCCTCACCAATACTGTTTGCGGTGAAGCCACGCAAGACATTGCCCCCGCCAAAAACCTTCGCTTCCATGTTCTCACGCCGCGCGCCCATTTTGAGCAACTGATTAATGAGAATTTCCATCGCGAACGTGCCGTAGCGCGCCGACATTGAAATAGGGTTGGCTGGATCCTGTTCGCTGCGTGGCAGCATAAAGTGGTTCATGCCACCCACGCCAGCACGCGGATCGCGCAGGCATGCCGTCACGCACGAACCCAGCACAGTCACGAGTACCATGTTTTTATCGGTGGCGAAATATTCGCCCGGCAGAATTTTTGCGGCCTCAATGCCAAATTTGCGGTCGATGTAGCGGACTGGCGACGTCTCTACGCGAGTACCAGAACGGCTGTCGCCGCGGATTTCGCTTTTGTCGCCATTGTTGTCGATGCTACTCATGGTGTTCAGGTTGCCAGCTCGTAGACAGTCTTGCCGCGATTACGAAAAATATCGCCGGCGTTATAAAAGAAGTTTTCCGAATGTCCGGCAAATAACAGGCCACTTGGCCGCAGTAACGGCATGAAACGGGAGAGTATTTTTGTCTGCGTTGCCTTGTTGAAATAAATCATGACGTTGCGACAGAAAATGGCCGCCATCGGCGCTTCCAAGTCCCATGGTCCATCGTGCAGATTGATCTGACGAAACTCAACCATGCGTTGCACTTCCGGCCGAATCCGCGCGAATCCTGCCTGCGCGCCCGTTCCCCGGAGGAAGAATTTTTTCAACCGCTGCGGCGAAAGAGATTCAAGTTTGTCCATTGGATAAACACCTCTTGCCGCCGTGGCCAGCGCGTCGGTATCGAGATCAGATGCGATGATGCGCACCGGCGGCGCGTCGGTGGCATATCCCTCGATGGCAGCCATGGCAATCGAATACGGTTCTTCGCCGGTGGAACATGCCGCACTCCAGACGATGAGCGGATCGGGCGATTTCAAGCTCATCAAATGATCAACAAGAATCGGGAAGTGATGCGCTTCGCGAAAAAAATAGGTGAGGTTGGTGGTCAGTGCATTGATAAATCGTACGTGTTCATCTTCCCCGCTGGATTCAACGAAATCGAGGTATTCATTGAAGCTGGACAGCTCCAACTGGCGCAGCCGCTTGGTTAGGCGGCTATAGGCCATCGGCTTCTTGTTGTCATTGAGCGAAATGCCGGCATAGTCGAAGATCATTCGTTGCAGGCGGCGAAAATCCGCGTCGGAAAACGAAAAATTCCTGAACGCCGATAAGCTGGCATCGGTCAAGGTATTTTCGTCCGCTGCGGACTGCGGTCTATGCGTGGAGCCGGTGTTCATTCCGATTCCTTCGCTGAAAGATCGCGCCAAGCCGTCAGGATTTCTTTCGCATCAGCCCAGAATTTTTGGCTGCGCTCGGTACCGACTGACATCGCCAACCGATTGGTCACTGATTTTGCCGTGAAGGCTAGCTCGCGCAGCGTTTTTGCGTCCAGCAGTTCTGATCCCAGCAAATCGATTTCATCGCTTTGCGTGGTTTCGAGACGCAGGAGTAGTTGCATTTTTGCCGCGACAATCGGCGGAATATCCTGCGCCTTGGATGCGTTTTGACGAGCGAGCGGTGCTGTGGCGTCTGCGGCATATGTTGCCCGGCTCATGCCGATCGGGTGGCGCGCTTCGATCAGCCCGAGATCGAGCAAGGCGCGAATTTGCGAATGCAGCAAATCGCTCAGGCTACCGGCGCGATCAAGCAAATCGGTTAGCGTCCGTTCGCCGTCAATCAGGAACAGGACGGAACGCAACTTCGGTGAAATATCTGATGCGCGGGCACGCATTTTTGTGGTGCCTTGTTCGGTGCGCTGGAGGACACTATCGCGATGCAGGAATTTAGTCTCCATGATAGCCACCGGTAATACTTTTTGCGTCTAGCGCAATTGAGTGCGAAACGCTGATTAGGTAGGCAACATCGAGAATCAACGCCACGCGGCCATCACCCAGGATGGTCGCGCCAGACACACCTTTGACGCGTCGGTAATTTGCCTCGAGACTTTTGAGGACCACCTGCAATTGTCCGAGCAACTCATCGACCAGCAGAGCGGTTCGCATATTATCCATTTCAAGAACCACGAGAATGCCTGTCCCTTCAGTTGGGGCGGGCAGATTAAACAATTCTGCCAGCGAAGTAATGGGGATGTACTCGTCCCGCACCAGCACCACCTTGGCGCCGTTTACGGTTTTAATATCCGTTGCGAGTGGCTGCACAGAGTGAGAAATATGGCTCAGCGGCAGGATGTAGGTTTCGCCACTAACCGACACCGACATGCCATCGAGGATGGCCAGCGTCAAGGGTAGCCGGATGGTCATGGCGGTACCGCGACCGGGCACAGAAACGATTTCAATCTTGCCGCCAAGTGAGTGCACGTTTTGCCACACGACATCCATGCCAACGCCGCGTCCGGAGACATCCGTGACCTCAGATGCGGTGCTAAAGCCGGGTGTAAAGATGAGTTGCCAGACATCTTCATCCTGCCATGTGCTACCGGCATCAAGCCCGATTTCGCGCGCTTTGGCGAGTATCTTTTCGCGGTTCAGTCCTGCACCATCATCAGTAACCGTAATAACGATACTACCGCCGTGATGCGCTGCGCTAACCACCAGAGAACCGTGGCGCGACTTACCCGCCGCGAGCCGCTCCTCCGGGGTCTCAATGCCGTGGTCGAGCGCGTTGCGCACAAGGTGCGTGAGCGGATCAGCGATTTTCTCAATCACACTTTTATCGAGCTCGGTGTTTTCACCGTGGAGTTCAATCTCGATTTCCTTGCCGAGTCGATCAGCCAAATCACGGGTGAGCCGCGGCAGGCGGCTAAACACAAAACTGATCGGCATCATGCGGATGGCGAGTACGGCATCCTGCAAATCGCGGGTGTTGCGTGATAGTTGCGCGAGTCCAGTTGTGAGCAGCGTGTGTTCATCCGAAAT
>JANNRY010000165.1:0-7444 GCA_031401935.1 Betaproteobacteria bacterium
TGACCTCGTTCTCTCCGATATCAACATGCCGGAGATGAGTGGATTCGAGCTGGCCACAATTTTGAATGCCGACGGTAAGCAACCCTGGATTCCTGTCGTCTTCATGTCCTCGCGCGATGATGGTCAATCACTCCGCGACGCCTTTGGGGTCGGCGCAGTTGACTATCTCGTGAAGCCGTTCAAACGCGATGCGCTCATCGCAACTGTTCAAAAAAAGCTTCTTGAAACGGAACGACGGCGCGCCGCGGGCGACCTTCCGAAAGCAGTCGCTGATGAGCCCGTTGGCGAATCGATGCCGCTGATCCCCGGCTATGCGCTGATCTGCCCGCTCGGCCAGGGCGGCATGGGGCACGTCTATCTGGCGGACCATAAAAAAACCGGCCTGCGCTGTGCGCTAAAAGTATTGACACTGGTGGAGGAAGGCAGGAAGCAAACCGAAATTCTGGCGCGCTTTCTTGAAGAGCGCGCACTTTTGTCGCGCATTGATCACCCGAATGTGGCTAAGGTATTCGATCACGGCATCACTGACAATCACGTCTATATAGCGATGGAATTTTTTCCATGCGGAGACCTGAAGCTGGCAATGGAACGCGGCATTTCCATTGCCACCGCCTTCGGCTACGTGCGACAAATCGCTGAAGGCCTGTGCACCGTGCACGCACAAGGAATCGTGCATCGCGATATCAAGCCTGCGAACGTGATGTTGCGCAAGGATGGTTCCATTGCATTGGTCGATTTCGGTATCGCCAAAGAGCTTGGCGCGGCAAATGCGCTGACGCTGCATGGTGAAACACTCGGCACACCGCATTACATGAGCCCGGAACAAATCAACTCCATGCCGCTGGATGCGCGCAGCGATCTCTATAGCCTCGGCGCAGTGTTCTATGAAATGCTCACGCAGGAACGCCTATTCGTTGGCGATCGCATGGAAAGCATTTTGATGCAGCATCTGCATTCGCCGCGTCCTGCATTGCAAAGCAACTTGCGTATCCTGCAACCGATTCTCGATATGCTGTTGGCGATTAACCCGGCTGATCGTCCAGTGGATGCGTCAGCATTTCTCAAAGCATTTTCCGTTGTGGAGCTGATGCGCTTCAGCGAACACGTCGATGCGAGTGGCAAGGCTTTTTCTGGCATGGCTGATTTGGATACATTGCCGAGAGGGTAATGCGGGTAACACAATGAGCCAATGCTAGCGTTCCAAATCCGCCCGCGTATCGACATCCGCAATAATCCCCGCATCATCAACACTGATTTCTTCGACGAAATTCGCGTCTGACCTGAGTATTTCACGCGCACCATTATCGCCGGTCAGCAAGCGTAACCGCGCCAGATAACCGGCTGCGAATCCGACGGGGTGACCGCGCTGACCATCGAATAAAGGGACGACAATTTTGGTGCCGCTGCTACCGCTACTCCCACGCAGCGCATCAACAATAGCGGCAACCGTATCAGCACGAATCCACGGCATGTCCCCAAGTGCGACCAGCCAGCCTGTTGCATCAGCGCTCGCGGCAACGCCGACAGCAATACTTGTTCCCATGCCTTGTTCGGCGTGTTCATTCATCACGATCCGACAGCCAGTGCTTTCCAACACTTTTATCAAATCATCGTCGCGGCGCGTGACGGCAACAACATTTCCCGCACACGCAATCAGCAGATTGGTAGCCGACGCTTCAACCATTCGGCGTCCATCGGGAAGTCTAGCGAGCAATTTTTGAGAACCAAAACGCGTTGCCGCACCCGCCGCCAACAGAATGCCAGTGATCACGTATTACGCTGCGGACGATTGAACCGAATGTGGCGCTGCACGCATTGGCGCAAGCACCAAACCATTTCGTGCAGCCACCAATTCAGCAAGGATGGCGATAGCAATTTCGGGCGGCGTGCGGCTGCCAATGGATAGGCCGACCGGCCCATGAAGTTTTGCGACCTGTGCGGCACTCACATCAAATTCCAATAGCCGTTTGCGACGCTCCTCCGACGTTTTGCTCGATCCCACCGCGCCAACATAGAACGCTCGCGTCTTGAGCGCTTCCATCAGTGCCATGTCATCGAGCTTGGGATCATGCGAAACAGCGACGATAACCGTGTGCGCATCAGCGTTGAACGCCAGCACGGCTTCGTCAGGCATACCGTCGAGAAAAACCGAACCGGGCACGCGCCAGACGCTGCGATATTCCGCACGCGGATCGCAGACAAAGACTTGAAAATCCAGGGTCGCCGCGACCTCGGCAAGATAGCGCGCGATTTCGGAGGCACCGATAATCAGCAAGCGCCAGCGCGGGCCATGAATGCAGATAAATTGCTGATCGGTTCGACCAGTAACATCAGCGTGAGACGCCGGCAGAAATTGCCACTCGCCTGTGTTGAGACTAAGCGAGCGCGCAAATACTTCGCCCGCGGCGATCTTCAAAAACAGCGCATTCAAGCGCGCGCCGTCGATTGCGGATTCGATCACGACTTCCAGTTCACCGCCACAGGGCAAGCCAAATTTACGGGCGTCCTCCGAGGTAATGCCGTAGCGCTCCAGAATTGGCATCGCGCCGGAAAATTCGTTGCGACGCGCCACCAAATCGTCTTCGATACAGCCGCCTGACACAGAGCCAATCACGACGCCGTCATCGCGCATCGCCATCAGCGAACCCGGCGGCCGCGGGCTGGCCCCGAAGGTCTGTGTGACGGTGACCAGCCAAACCTGGCGGCCAGCACCTATCCATTCGCGGGCGTGTTCGAGGACTTCAATATCGAGCGATTGCATGCGTCAATGAAATCGGTGTTATCGAACTGCGGCGTCTGTTTTTACGGCTGCGCCCAAGCCTATGCCGGATCTAGGTGCTTCAGCCCTTCGGCCCAAATTAAGTCCGAAGTGTTCCGATAATGCACGCTGGTAGTCATCAAAGAAGTTGGCGGTCAGGTTGTGATGTGATCCGCCCTCGGCGCGCAGCAATCGCTTGGGAGCTTTGGCAGCAGCATAGAGGCGCTCGCTCATGCCAAAGGGGACAATATTGTCTTCAGTACCATGCGCAAACAGAATGGGAATGGTTACGTCGTCGATGCGATCAAGAATATCGAATCGTTGCGTGACCAGAAAACCAACCGGTAAAAAGCCCCATTTGGTTTGCCTGATCATGTCTGGAACGGAGGTAAACGCGCCTTCGATAATCAAGCCATTCGCGGCTTTATCTTGTAGCGCCAAGTGCGTGGCCATCGAGCTGCCGAGCGAATGTCCGAAAATAAATTTTTTCGCGGTCGGATTGCGCGATACCAGATACGCCCACGCCGCTTCAGCATCCGCGTTGGCGGATTGTTCGGTGGGCGAGCCGCCATCGGCAAAAGTGCTCTTTCCAAAACTTCGGTAATCAATCGCCAGCACCGAAAAACCCATGCGGCTCCAGCGAGGAATACGCGTCACGCTGCCGGTGAGATTCCAGCGTGCACCGTGCAGATAAAGTAGTACTGGTGCATCCTTGTCCGGATGAGGCGACCACCACGCATGGAGTTTTTCGCCCTGCGTGCCTACCGGAATCCACAGCTCCTCGACACCATCCGGCGCGCCGCGATAGCCACGCCATTCACCCTGCACCGGATTGAATATCCAATCGCCCTGCTTGGTTTCAAGGTAGGCGCAGCCACCGGCGAAAACCAACATCACGATGGCGGTCAGCTGAAAAAAACGCGAAGCAAAGAATGATTTTGATTTCATCCGTGTTTAGTAGTGTCGTGCTGGCACAAGTTCCCTGTAGGTGAAGCGAAGTGGGGGATGTTTCAAACTTTGAATGGCAATTCCCGCAAACGCTTGCCCGTCAGGGCAAATATCGCATTCGATACCGCTGGCGCAATCGGCGGTGTACCCGGTTCACCAACACCGGCTGGGCTTGTGCCGCCCTGAACGATATGAACTTCAACCTTTGGCATATCGGCAATGCGCAACACCTGATAGTCATGAAAATTACTCTGCTCGACCACGCCATCCTTCAGCGTCACTTGTCCATAAAGAGCGGCTGACAACCCATACACAATCGCACTCTCAACCTGCGCCGAAATCGTCAGTGGATTCACCGCCAGCCCACAATCGATTGCCGCGACGACGCGGCGAACCTTGATCTGCCCCTTTTCAATAGAGACCTCAGCCACCTGCGCGCAAACAGTGCCAAAACTCTCGTGCACCGCAATGCCGCGCGCCACGCCGTTCGGCAGCGGCTTGCCCCAGCCAGCTTGGTCAGCGGCCATCGTTAGCACGTTTGCCACGCGCGGATGCTTGGCAAGATGTTCGCGCCGAAACGCGACCGGGTCTTTGCCTGCGGCTTTGGCAAGATCGTCCATCATCGTTTCCATCACGAATGCCGTATGCGTATGGCCGACCGAGCGCCACCACAGTACCGGCACGCCTGTCTGCGTCGTGTGCAAGCTGGCCTGCATGTTGGGAATATCGTATGGCGTATCGACGACACCTTCAACACTAGTCGCGTCGATGCCGTTCTTGACCATCATCGGCTCGAACGCGGTACCACTCATAATCGATTGACCAACCACGGTGTGATCCCAGCCAACGATTTTGCCCGCCGCATCCACACCTGCGTTAACGCGATGCACGTACATCGGACGGTAATACCCGCCCTTGGTATCGTCTTCACGGGTCCACACCGTTTTGACCGGCACTTTCGCTTCGCGTGCAATTTCCACTGCCTCGATCACGTAATCGGATACGGGATTCGCTCGGCGTCCAAAACCACCTCCAGCGATCATGGTATTCAACTTGACCTGCTCAGGTTTCAATCCGGCAACCTTTGCCGCTAAGGCCTGATCGACAGTCTGGAGCTGCGAACCAACCCAAATTTCGCAACCGTCCCCTTTGAAGCTGACGGTGCAATTCAATGGTTCCATCGGCGCGTGCGCAAGAAACGGCACTTCATATTCGGCCGTGACGGTCTTGGCGGCCAGTTTCAGCGCGTCGGTACTGCCTGCTTTTGCAACAGTGCCGGGTGTTTGGGCGAGATCGCGATACGCTTTTTTCAGGTCTGTCGTGTTTGCTTTTGATCCCGATGCCAAATCCCATTCCACCACCAGCAGATCGCGTGCAGTTTTTGCGGCCCAAAATGATTTGGCAACCACGGCAACCCCATTTGCGGTCTGTATCACATGGGTGACACCGGGCCGACCTTGCACTTTAGTGGCGTCAAAACGCTTTACCTTGGCACCAAAAATCGGTGGGTGCAATACGACAGCGGTATGCAAATTCGGAATCATCTTCGCGGTGACATCCAGACCAAATTTCGCACTGCCATCGATCTTGGCAGGTGCATCAATCCGCCTCGTGGGTTTGCCAATAATTCTGAAATCTTTCGCGTCTTTAAGTTTGACACCCGCCGGGGCAACCAGCACATTTGCCGCATCGGCCAGTGTGCCGTAGTTCTCCTTCTGCCCGGCTGGGCCGATCACGACGCCGTTGTCGGTGCGGCAATTTGCTGCGCTGACTTTCCATTTGCTTGCCGCCGCTGAAATCAGCATGGCGCGAGCGGTCGCGCCGACCGTACGCAGTTGCGTCCACGAATTCGACACCGAGGACGAGCCGCCGGTCATCTGTATACCAAACATGGTGTGCGCAAACTGCGGCGCAGCGGGTGCCATTTCGGCACGGACCTTAGACCAGTCGCAATCGAGTTCTTCGGCTACCAGCATCGGCAGTGAAGTCATCACACCCTGACCAAATTCGAGATGCTTCACCTGCACTATCACTGAGCCATCACGCGCGATGCGCAGGAATGCGTTCGGTGCCGTATTTGGCGCAGGCGCAGCTTGCGCAGCAGCTAGTTTATTGCCAACTGTTAGCGTGAAGCCGATCACCAGCCCGCCCGAGGCGGCAGCGGTGCCTTTCAGAAATCGACGACGCGTGATGGTGGCTGAGGACACCGATTCTGCTGCAGATGTGGGGGCAGATTCAAAAAGTTGTTTCATCGTCTTGGCCTATGCTTTCACTTTGGCTGCGGTCGGTTTAGCGGGACTGCTGGCCGCGACCTTGATTGCTGCTCGAACGCGGTTATAAGTTCCACATCGGCAAATGTTACCGCTCATCGCGTTGTCGATTTGCGCATCAGTTGGATTCTTAACCTTCGTGAGCAACGCGGCTGCCGACATGATCTGGCCAGACTGACAGTAGCCACACTGCACCACGTCCTCGGAAATCCACGCCGCCTGCACTTTCTTGCCGATTGGCGTTGCGCCGATCGATTCAATCGTCGTCACGCGCTTACCCGCAATCGCCGACAACGGGGTCGAACACGAGCGTGCCGATTCACCGTTGACGTGCACAGTACATGCACCACAAAGCGCCATGCCGCATCCATATTTTGTGCCGGTCATTTGAAGGTTATCGCGCAAAAACCAGAGCAATGGCGTATCCGCTGCAAGGGTGGTTTCAATGCTTTGGCCGTTTACGCTGAAGCGGATCATGTGTTTCTCCATGGGGATGTGGAATTTGAAAGAGTTGAAATCAGATTGTGCAGGTATCGCACTGACATAGGAAAAGTTTACGCTGAAAACGACGAATGGTAGCTCTTGCGACAAGTTGATTGCCAGTCTTTTTTGATCCTTCAAAGCAGACAGGCCTTGACACTGCAATTTCATTTCGATACTATTAGAAACATGGAAATGAAATTCACCATTCGGGCACTGGCAGCACTCGCTCAGGAGTCTCGTCTCGCGATATTTCGGCTGCTGGTAGTCGCCGGCCCTGACGGCATGTCGGTCGGAAAAATTGCCGAGCAGCTCAATCTGGCAAATGCAACGCTCTCGTTCCACCTCAAAGAACTTACCAACGCCGGCCTGACAACGGCGACGCCCAACGGCCGCTCAATCATCTACTCGGCGAATTTCAACACCATGACAGAACTGCTCGATTACCTGACCGAAAACTGCTGCGCAGGCGCTGGCTGCGCGCCGGTATCGCAGTCCACAACTGTGTGCCAGGTTTCAAAACCACAACCCAAAGCACAACCATTACCGAAGAAATCCACTTCAATTTCAAAACGGAGCAAATCATGAAACGTTTTCACGTCCACGTTGCGGTCAACAATCTCCAAGAAAGCACCCGTTTTTATGCTGCCATGTTTGGCGTCCAACCAAGCGTCCAAAAGTCCGATTATGCCAAGTGGATGCTCGAGGATCCGCGCATCAACTTTGCTATTTCCGAACGCGCGGGCACACCAGGCTTAAACCATCTTGGCTTTCAGGCGGAATCCGACGCCGAGCTCGAAGAAATTCATGCGCGGCTGCAAACCGCAGGCACTGATATTGCCGCCGAGAAAGGCGCGAACTGCTGTTACGCGATCTCCGATAAATACTGGGTGAACGATCCTGCCGGCATTGCGTGGGAAAGCTTTCGCTCGCTCGATACCATTCCTTTTTATGGTGAAGATAGCCACAAGACAGCGCAACCAGCGGC
>JANNRY010000166.1:0-1796 GCA_031401935.1 Betaproteobacteria bacterium
ATCTGCACCCAGATATTTGCCGAATGCATTTTCGCCCCACGCACATTGCATCGGCGCGCTGATGGGCGCGAACGCCGACACCGAGCGGTAAATATCGGGATGCCGTAGTGCCAGCGTCAACGCGCCGTGTCCGCCCATCGAGTGGCCGAAGATGCCGATACGGTCGGCGCGCGCAGGGAATGTATTCACAATCAGTTCACGCAATTCCTCAACGATCCAGGTCTCCATCCGGAAATTTTTACTCCACGGCGGCATCAAAGCATCGAGATAAAAGCCGGCGCCTTCGCCGAAATCCCAATCCTTGGTGGCATCGGCAATTCCCGTATTGCGCGGGCTGGTATCGGTCGCCACCAGCATCAGGCCGTGTTCAGCGGCAAGTCGTTGCGGACCCGCTTTGATCATGAACGTTTCTTCGGTGCAAGTCAGGCCAGCCAGAAAAAACAGCACAGGCACCGGACCAGACTTGGCCTGTGGCGGCTGATAGACCGAAAACCGCATTGGCAAACCAATGGTTGCTGATTGGTGCGAATAGAAACCCTGCACGCCGCCAAAGCAGACATGCTCGCTAACAACTTCCAGCATCAGTAAATCACCACCGAGCGAATCGACTCACCGCTTTTCATCAATGCAAAACCATCATTGATTTTTTCCAGCGGCAAACGGTGCGTGATCAGATCATCGATATTGAGTTTGCCCTCCATATACCAATCGACAATCTTTGGCACGTCGGTACGCCCGCGTGCGCCACCGAAGGCCGAGCCTTCCCATTTGCGGCCCGTCACCAATTGAAACGGTCGCGTACTGATTTCAGCACCCGCCTCTGCCACGCCGATGATGATTGATCGCCCCCAACCCTTGTGGCAACACTCGAGCGCCTGCCGCATGGTCTTGGTACTGCCAATACATTCAAAGCTATAGTCCGCGCCGCCATCCGTGAGCTGGACAATGGCATCGACCACGTTCTCGACTTCTTTGGGATTAATGAAATTCGTCATGCCGAATTTGCGTGCGAGTGCTTCACGCTTAGGGTTCAAATCAACGCCGATAATCTTATCCGCGCCAACCATCTTTGCGCCCTGAATCACATTCAATCCGATGCCGCCAAGACCGAACACAACAACGTTCGCGACCGCTTCCACCTTGGCTGAAAATATAACTGCACCTACGCCAGTGGTGACACCGCAACCGATATAGCAGACCTTGTCGAACGGCGCATCTTTGCGGATTTTAGCGAGTGCAATTTCCGGCACCACGATGTAATTTGAAAACGTGGAGGTACCCATGTAATGAAAAACTGGCTTGCCGTCGATGGAAAAACGGCTGGTCGCGTCGGGCATCAAGCCTTTGCCTTGCGTGGCGCGAATCGACTGGCAGAGATTGGTTTTACGCGACAGGCAAAATTTGCACTGGCGGCATTCCGGCGTGTACAGCGGAATGACGTGGTCATCTTTTTTCAAACTGCTCACGCCCGGCCCCACGTCCACCACCACACCTGCACCCTCATGACCAAGAATTGAGGGGAAAATGCCTTCCGGATCGGCACCGGAGAGCGTGTAGTAATCGGTATGGCAAATGCCGGTCGCCTTGATTTCTACCAGCACTTCACCGGCGCGTGGCCCCTGCAAATCGACTTCTTCAATCGTTAATGGATCGCCCGCTTTCCAGGCGATGGCAGCTTTTGTTTTCATGATGACTCTACCGTGTGGGGGGTTGGTGAAAAATTTTGTGGCAAAGGTCTAATGCGCGAGGACCGCCTATTTGGCACCAGCCTCGTCGCCAATGACGTCGGCACCTTT
>JANNRY010000167.1:0-2276 GCA_031401935.1 Betaproteobacteria bacterium
GAATGGCTCTATGTACGACACTACGCAACCAATCTTGAAAGAACAAAAGCTCTCAGGCCGTGGCTCAAGTTCTACAATACGCAAAGGCCCCATTCCGCGTTGGACTACCAGCCTCCCGCATCGCGCTTACCGAACAACGTCATGAAACACAACACGTAGAACGCCATTCGGGGCGGGTTTTCAGCCATTTTCAGCCTGCGGACCGCACCAGTGCTAGATTTACTCCAACCCCATTTCCTGCGCGCGTTTCTGTTGCTCGCGCTTCTTCCGCTCCGCAATCGCTTCTTCCCGCAGCTTGGCTAGCGCCCCATCAAACTCCGCATCCAGATCAAAATCCGGCTTATTGGTGTCGAGGTCCGTGAGCAAGGGCTGTAACGCGGCACGATTGATTTCAGCTTCATCTTCTGACGCGCGAAAATGCTCCATGAGTTGCGCCTGCGTCACCTCGAAATCGTGGTCACGAATGTACGCGGCGACGCGGCAAGCGCTGCCAACAGAAGATGCATCATGCTCATCAGCCACGACATCAAATCGTCCGGCAAGCGCTGGTTTTAGCAGCATGCGCGCAATCAACTGGGCACTCGAACCGGCGGGCGCCGTTTTGCGGCGTGGCGCAGGTGCGCCGGGTTCAGGACCGCGCGCCTTCCATTTTCCGAAATTGCCCTTGCTGCCGACACTTTTGTTGGCCGACGGGGTTTCACCACGCGGACGCGCAGCGCCGTCGAGGCCATTTGAAGACGGCCTGCTCCCTGCTGCAACGGGGATCAAACGCTGAATTTCGACCACACCCAGGCCGACAGTATCAGCGAGCTTTCGCTGCAACATGAGACTCAGTGCCGGCGCGGTAATTTGCGAAAGCAACGGCTTTGCCAGCATTAGCAAGCGCGTCCTGCCCTCCTCGCTGGCCAAGTCAACTTGCGCGGAAAGTTCGTCAAACAGAAACGACGACAAGTGCTTGGCCTGTTTGAGCTCCTCAAGAAATGCATCCTTGCCGAGGCGGCGAACGAACGTGTCGGGATCATCCTCCTGTGGCAAAAACAGAAAGCGCACATCTTTGCCATCGACAAGCACTGGCAGCGATTGCTCAAGCGCCCGCCACGCCGCGCGCTGCCCGGCTTTATCGCCATCAAAACAAAATACGAGGTTGTCTGCCATGCGCAGCAGTTTTTGAACGTGCGTTGGCGTGGTTGCGGTGCCGAGTGTGGCCACTACATTTTCCACGCCATTTTGTGCAAGTGCGACAACATCCATGTAGCCTTCGACAACAATGGCCGTTTGCGTATCGCGAATCGCCCGCCGTGCGTGAAAAAGTCCGTAGAGTTCACGGCCCTTTTCAAACAGCGGCGTCTCTGGTGAATTCAGATATTTTGGTTCGCCTTTACCGATTACTCGGCCACCGAAACCAATAACGTTGCCACGCTGATCCAGGATGGGGAACATCACGCGATCCCGAAATCGGTCGTAACGTTTGCCTTCATCGTTGTCGATCACCAAGCCGCATTCGGCGAGTGTTGAGATGGTGTAATCGTCAACGGCCGCCTTCAATCCCTGCCAGTCGTCCGGTGCATAGCCAAGCCCGAATTTGGCGGCGATCTCGCCGGTGAGTCCGCGGCTTTTGAAGTATTCAATTGCCTTCGGCGTTTTTTTTAATTCACGCCGATAAAAATTCATCGCAGCCAACATCACTTCTGTGAGGGTCGCGGCGACTTGCGCGCGCTCAATCGACTCCTCGCGATTGGCTTCTAGTGGCAACGTCATGCCAACGCTTTCAGCAAGTTCCTTCACAGCATCTCGAAACCCCATGCCGCTGTATTCCATCATGAATGATATGGCGGTGCCGTGAACGCCGCAGCCGAAGCAGTGATAAAACTGCTTGGTCGGTGAAACAGAAAACGAAGGGGATTTTTCGTTATGAAACGGGCAGCAGGCCGAGTAATTTTGCCCTGACTTTTTCAGCTTGACGTGCTTGTCGATCACGTCGACGATGTCCACGCGAGCGAGCAACTGCTGGATGAAGTCTTGCGGAATCATTCAAGAATTATAGGCGGGGAAAAGACAAGAGCCTGCAATACCGGCCCTTGTATGCGCGTATGCGAATGACCATTTTGACCATTTCAGCCAAGACGTGTTTTCACCAAACCTGACAATTTAGCCATGTCCGCGCGTCCGGCCACTTTGGGCCTAAGCGCGTTCATTACCTTGCCCATATCCTTGGCGGAAGTGGCACCGGTTTCAACGATGACGGCATCGAGAATCCCCATGACCTCCGCCTCGCT
>JANNRY010000168.1:0-14737 GCA_031401935.1 Betaproteobacteria bacterium
GTTTCGATTGGACACCATGTCCAAACATCGTGGATGCGTTGACGGAAACATCCCAACGTGGCGCGAAATCCCAAATCGCGCGACCAGCCAGCAACTGCGCATTGTTTTTAGTTGCCAATCCGTTCGATTTTTCGTTAACCCACTTAGCCGCGTACCTGCCCGAAAACGTAAAAGGTCGTCGGGGCTGCCAATTGGCATGAATTGAAATGAGCTCGACTGTCCGCTTCAACTCAATGTTGGCTTGCGTGGTGTCGCTCTCCGAGCGATGCTCGATGCGGCCGAGTGCGTTCCAGACATCTGCATCCGTGTCGCGATACGCCAAGCCTAACTGCAGTCTATCCTGTTCATTTTCGCCAGTGCTTTGTCCCTTGTTCTTGATCAGTGAGTACGTATTTCTACCAAGAAATGTCCAATCCCGCCCGACCTTTGCGGCAGCCGCAAACGTTGAAAGCAAAGAATCACTGCTTTGACCTTTGCGGATCTCGAATCGCGTTGAGCCCTTCCAAAGAGGATTCGCAGTGTACTCGACACCGAATGTCAATGCGGTCGCCTCGCTAGTGCCCAATCCAGAAAGCGCGTGCACTCGTTCAAATCCAGTCTGCAATTTGAGACCATCCGATAATGTCCAAAGGTTACGAAGGCCCAGAGCAGCTTCCGCGTCGCCGCCCGAAATTGCATCGCGAACCCGATACTCACTAAATACACTGCCGTCTTTCATGTAGTCGGTGCTGACGCCGACGACTGTCGAATTCTGTCGTTGCTCAGTATTAAGACCATAAGGCCCCGTCAGCGAAGAAATGAATTCGTGGCGCGCATAAAGACGCCCGGCAGTACCAAGACGATAGTCCGCACCAATTGCGGCAATTTTTCGCGCGGAATCATGAACATCGACTTCTGCCTCAACGTACGCGGTTGCATCTTTGATGCCTGGCAATGCGCCTGTTACGCGCGCTCGCAGAGCGGTGATCTCGTTTGGTATGGCAACGCCAATTGGGGAACCCGGTGCTGCGGCGGCTGGTTGAGATTCGCGTGCATGGCGAATACCGACTTCAAGTCGAATACCATCGGGAAGCGTGCGCTCAACGGCAAGCAATAAACCATCCCTTTTACCACCGGCCACAATATCTTCGGTGCGAAGTAATTCACCCCGAATGCGGGTCTTTTCGTCAAGACGATAAGCCAATTTACCGCCAATCTCTTGTCGACCCCGACTGAGGCTCGCGCTCTGGTTATCAAAGTTTTCATCCGCGCGTCCAGCGTAAAGGTTCGCTTCGAGATCAGCGCCGGTGTGGCGAAACTCAATCCGTTTGGCGTCGCCGGTCTTTTCTCCTGAAGGCAGTACATTTGCAAACGTTTCGCGCTTGGTACGGGCGATCTCAGCAACGAAGAAGGTCTTATCGGCCAGTTTGGCGATCGCATTTATACCCAACATGCGAAATTTATCAACCGGGTTGCGATCATCAACGACTACTGCCCCAACTTCAATGTTGTCAGATATTTTTACCTGTACATCGGCACTAGTCACCCAGAATTGTTCCCCCCCTTGATCAATTTCATACGTAATGCGAATCGAAATCGGATTGAGGTTTTCGTCAAGACTTGCGATAGGCGACTTGAACAGGATTCTGCCCGTAAGCGGCTCAAGCTCGTAATCGACAAAACGGGACAGCGGCTGTGCGCGAATGATCACTGAGGATTGATTGCGGTCTCGCGTGAGAATTTCAATTTTCTCGCTGTTGGTGAGTCCGGTCGAACGCGTTAGCTTAAATGGACCCGAGGTTCCATTGGCCGCAAACTCGTCGATAATTTGTCTGGTGGAGTCGCGGCTGGCAAAAATATTGGCCGCGACGCGTTCATTCTCAAAGTGCTGCTTCACACCGGTAAGCGAGCGGCTGTAATTTGAGAGCTTGCGGGCATCTGTTGCCTGAGAAGTATTGAAATCGCCGTAAAGCAGATAAGACTTCCTGTTGTCTACACGCACGTAAAACCGGCCAGTCGATTGCGCGTCGAAAGCGCGTACTGATGAATCACCGTAAACCGGATAAAACTCGTCAGGCTGAATATCCCTGAACAACCGTTCACGCGTATTCTTGTCCGAGTCATAGGCCAGCGTCAGAAGATATTCCCCGCGCACTTTGCCTTTAAGGAACATCGCTGCACGAGCCGCCGCATCACGTTCTCCATTGGCCCAAGTGCGTGCGATGTGCTTGATTTCCTGCTCAAAGCCATCCTGCGAACGAGCCGGCACCAGCCCGCGCACATCCAACTTACGCAGATTCAACACGCCTTCAATCACACCAACTGCGAGCAAATCTCGTAAATCGGGGAGGAAGTCGAGCCTCTCTTCAGCTTTCATGTCGCCACTACTTACACGTATCTGAGCTTGCCCCGGCTCGGTGGGCGGGAACAACTGGAATTCTGCACTGCCGCCTTCTATAAACGTCTGCAAGCCCGGCTCAGAGAGATTCAAGTCGAGAACGTTCCAGCGTCCGGCCGTTGTTGAGAGGTTTATCGGCACGCGGGAAGTTACCGGTACATCGTTGCGGTCAACGAGACTGACCAAGACGTTAGTTGGCGTTTTTCCGTCGGCTATCGCATTCCCACTAGCACCCCGCCGGAATGAAATTTTGACATTGGCAAGTGCGCCTGGCGCCACAACTTTGATGGTTTTTTCACCGCGCGCAATACCGAATTGATCAAACTGCGCAACGGTCAACGTATTTTCGCCGACAGCAAGATTGACGCCAATAAACTCCCAGGCCTGCAAGCTCTTTTCAGCTAATACCGCCTTCTTGCCGACGCGGTCTTCAGCAATTTCGTCGTCGTTGATTTTCAACTTGAATATCGTGCCTGCAGTGCCTTTTACGCGTACAGCTGTCTGGGCGTAAGGAAGTACATCACCTGATTTAAGCCCAATGAAACCAAGCGTGTTGTCCTCGTTCGGCAATTGCGTTTCGAGTTGCAGCTCTGGCGCAGGGGTCGGTCTCTCCAATAACTTTGCGGCAACATCTGATAGCGGGTTAGCTAATGTATCAAATCTAATTTGGGTATTTGACAACGATGTTGCCGCCTTCTCAGCTACCGATGCAGGGGCTGTGCCCAACGAAAGCGGCGCAGCAATATTTGCTGTCGGTGCTGTATTGCCGACCTGACCCGAAGCAGGTAGCGCTTTGATGTCACTTGCTGCACGTAAATTCGGATCCGCTTCAAGTCGTTGCTGCAAGCGGCCCTCGATCTCCGAGGTCAGGCTAAGCGCTGCATCCCTGCGCCGGTTAATGTCGCTAATCACCTTGTCGCCACATACTTTGATAGCGAAGTTCGCCTTGTGGATCTCGCCATTTTTCAAATCGACGATTCGACTATCTCCCTTGCCGAGGTTGCGACTGGAAAGCAGCGCAAAGTCAGTTGCCGATATGCCATCAGGCAGAGTCGTCCTATCGATCTTAAGCGCATGCGTCTTCGCGAGTAGTCCGTAAAAACTATATTTGCCTTCGCTATCGCTGGTTACGTTGGTTCCATCCTCAAGAAATATGCGTACCCCGGGAATACCCACTTCAGCAGACCTGCTTCCGCTGCCCGGCGTCTGTATGCCGTCCGCATTGCAGTCGGCAAAGATCTTGCCGACGATGTAGGCACGGTCAGAGAATACTCCGCCAACAATCTCAACTTTTGCAGTCGCTACATTTGATTCGCTGAAGAGATCACTGCCTGCCCCAATCCGGTAACTTGCGACGACGCGATTGATGCCGTCACCTTGCGTGGATCCGGGTCCTACTCTAACGCGGTAAGTAACGATGATTTGTTGGTCGCGGAGGATGCGTCCCAAATTGAAAATCAGGCGCGGACCAGCACCACCCTGTGGGTCGGCAAGTGCCTTGCCGTCCTTGCGCGCTGAACCGGAAACATACGTAAAACCAGAAGGCAGGTTATCGTTGAGCAAGACATCATTTCGATCCAACGCATAGCCGGTTTTATTATTGACTGTAACCGAGTAATCCAGAAACTCGCCAATTTCAACAACGGAGCGCGGAACGGTCTTTTGCACGAACAAACCGCTAATCAATCCGCCATCTACAGGGATGTCCACAAGTATCGGGCCGGTGTCTGGCCCAACCCGGAATGCCCCGCCATACGAACCACCTGTCGTGGCACCAGTTGCCAGAATATTTCGTCCGCCGGGCAATTGCGAAGCCGGAACCCTGGAAACCCAGGTGTAGCCATTGGGGGCTGTGACCAACAGACAATATTCGGCAGGCGGTACAAGTTGGAAGATAAACCTGCCATCCGCTCCTGTCACAACAGGATTGGATGCCGATGCAATCTGGCCACGAACAAGTTGGCTTACCGCCGCAGACGTATTGGTGCATACCCCCCCAGTGGACGTCACGATCCGTACGGTGGCACCAGCAATCGGCTGATTGGTTCGACTATCAAATACGACTCCACTCGGCTCAACCAGTGTCACCGTCGTGAAAATCCTCCTGCCGCAACCAACGAGTTCAACTTGTACCGTGTCAAATGAGCGGCCCTGTAGGACTCTATCTGCAGAAATAACGGGAGGCGGCCGTATGTTTATTGGCTCGGCAACAAACATTCCCGTATTTGGCCCGGTTTCAGTCGCGATAATTTCTTCGCGCTCTCCATTTGGCCCGGTAATGATAATGGTACGCCGCTCGATGGTCGTAGGATCAGCGTTGCAAGACGGGGCATTCGCGCGCAAATAGAGCGGTTGGCCGATAAATCCCCAAACCGTTCGACGCAAGAAATCAGGATCTACATAACCGGTAATCTCGTCGGCAATGTCCCCAGTGGAGCCCAGCACTACGGTCGTTACGTCATTAACAGACAACAAGCCGGCTGACCCTGCATTTATGCGTAGAGTGGTCGCATTGACTGTGCCGTTGGTTGCATTGGCAGGTGCCGTGATGCGGTCCAGATAGATAACTCTGCCGCCTGGCGGGAGCGTAATAGTTGTCGTAGTCGCTAATTCGGGGTCGGTAGAATCTAACGCGCCCACAATAGACGCGCCGCCAGCAATCGAATTGTCCACGAAAGCCTGAGCGGTCCAGCCTTGTACTGTAATTAGTGCCGTGACTATTCCGCCGACAGAGGACTTTCCACCAGCCAAAGAGTTCTGCGCGGAAACTTGGGCGGTCGGACCTTGCACAACACTGGTGAGGAAATTTGACGGTACGGTGATGAGTTCTGTGCAATTGCCAACGTTTGTCAGTACGTGTGAGTAGGTTATTGACCCGCCCGGCGCGACCCGGCCTGCATTGTTTGGCTCCAGCACCACGCGGCACAAACTTGCGATTGTGGATACAACGTCGTTACCACTCGCGCGCACCAGGGGATTGGACGTCGACTGCGCATTTTTTGCGATGGAGTATGGTCCGCCAGCTGCCCCATTCGGCAATTCTGCCTTGACGATAATCCGATACGTCCCTCCTGCCACCACCGGCCCAGTGTCAACGACTGCATTACCATTCGTATCGGCGAGCAACGTCGCGCCATCCGACTTATAAAGCCTGAACACCGTTCCCTGCGGATAATTCGAGCCCGACAGCGTGATGTCAAAAGAGTCAGTGCGACCGCTGCGGTTTATGAGCACATTCTCAAAAGTAACAGTGCCGCCTGGCACAGCGGAGGGTATAGTCATTCCCGTGAGGGTAATGCCGTCAGTGCCGCTAACGCGAAAATCAACAGTGTTGGAAACGCGCGGACCAACCGGGACTGCCATGTTGTCCAGCCACATGACCTGCGCTGTATTCTGAAGAATCGTATTGACGGGAATGCCTGCAGCGATATTCACGTCAAACTCAATGAATCCCTCGTCGCCAGGATTGAGCCTGGAGAAAAGCACTGAGATATTGTCGGAGGATGCGGTATAGGTCGCAGTATCACCGTGCAGCATCGTCGTGCCACTGGCACCCGCAAGACTAACTATTGGCATACCCGGCGAAGGTCTTACGCGAAGGCTGCCTGCGACGAGGGACATACCCGTCGGCAATGTATCGGATACCTGAACGTTGGTTTTTGCAGCGTCGATACGACCAAGATTCGCATAGCGTAGGGAAACAGTGTAACCGCCACTTGGGGAAGCACCGTAATTCTGGGTAAGCGATTTAATTAGCGAGACGTCGAGATTGGGCGTCGGCGGCGGTCCCGCAAAAACGTCGACATGATCGACGTTTGGGGGGATCGGCAGGCGACCGGGGAGAATACTCGTTGCGGTGACACGCACCTCGTCAACTGTTCCACTCGGTGCCGACGGGGGCACGGTAACGACAACGACAAATCTGAACGATTGGCCGGGAGCCAGATTGATATTTCCAGTTAGCGGCACTGCGGTATCAGCAATGCCGTCTCCGTTGGCGTCAGCAAAAATTTGCACATTCGAAAAATTGAATGTCCCGGCAAGATTGCTCAATGAAATAGTATAAGTATCGGCGAGCGGTCCGTTAACCAGTGTGTGTGGAAATGTATGCGTCAGACCGGGTGCAACGATCGCAACCTGATCGTTAAACAATATTCCGTTTTGCGCTGCCACAACCAAACATTGATTGGTAACGGCATTAAGAACATTGGTCACACCCGAGATCGCAGCGGGACCGTTGGTAAACGCGGCAGGATTGGTCGAGCAGTCGGGGTTACCCGGTCCAATGTTGGTGACGCTGCTTACGGTAACGACGCATGACGCCGTACCAGCACTCATTGTTCCTGCTGACACGCTGATTGTGGACGGTGCCGTCAGCGAAACCGCAGCGGCACAACCTGCACCAGTGACCGTAGCCGATGCACCGACAGTCAAGCGAAGACCAGCGGGCAGCGTATCGACAAAGGCTAATCCAGACTGGGCTGGATTACCTGCGGTATTGGTCAAAAGAAAGTTAAGCGCAGAGCTACCCCCCAATGAAATGGAAGGTGCGACAAAACTCTTGGTCAAGGCGGGTAACGGACTAGCTGGCCCAACCGTGACTTGAACCGCGTTTGTCGCACTACTTTGCGGGGCGGCACCGACCTGTTGGGTGCTCGTCGCGGTGTTGGATATTATCGTGCCGGCGGGGGGAATGGCGGCATGGGCAAGCGTTGTACTGATGAGCACAGCCGCAATCAAAAGCAACCCACCTCCCAGCCTCGCATATAGGTCAGGAAGGATTCGTTTCAGATCTGTGGACGTGCGCTGGTGCACCATCAATAGACTCTAGCCCACATGCCCATCAAAAACAGCGTAAAAAATCACGTTATCCCTTGGCGTTACAAACGTTCACATTAATCACGGCATAAAACAATGAACAATGCAGCTGCTTTTACGCGCCGGTCGCATGACCGCAAAACCGGCGCGTTAATATTCATTACATATCGTTGATCTTCACGCAAAATTGCAACGTAAACGTTCCGGTCGGCAGAACTGGCGTGGTCGCCAACGGCGAGGATGCAGCCGCGATTGCGCCGGTAAATCCAGTCGCATACGGCCCGCCAGTCAGTGCGATAGGCCCTGTTACCGTCGGGGCGCCACAACCCGTTGCCAATGTCGTATTTGGTGGAACAACGTCGGAAACATTGATGTTGGTAATATTTGCCGCGCTGGTATTGGTACCAACAATCAAATATGCAATGCATCTACCCGGTACTGTATTTACGCCGGCGACAATTGCCATGTTGCTCCATGGTGCATTCGGCGTGCTGCCTACCAGCGTGGCAACGGGCGTCGTCACACAAGACCCGGTGCCTGCTGGCAATTGCTGGTATTTATCCAGCCTTAAGCCGTCGGACAGCGTGGTCTGATCGTTTGCCGAAGCGGTGCTTGCGCCACCGTTATAGGTCGCGGTGATTGTCGTCTGATTTGGCGGACTACCAGCCATTGCAGGCGCATTGACGCGAACAAAAATCGTTTGCGTCCCGTTTGGCGGCAGCATGAATGTAGTTGTGCCAGCAACGATAGGGGCATCGGTGCCGATGTCCAACATGCCGTTCATGTTGGTGTCAATGTACGCCGTCGATGTCCACGTATATGTAGGCACTTGACTGTTGGTCAAAAAGCCCGCGGGGAATGTAATCGGCTCGGTGAGATTACCGTTATTGGTCAACGCATGCGTATACGTCACGGCACCACCTGGCACAGTACTTTGCATGCCGTTGGGTGTAATCGACACGTTATGGACCGGCTGGATCGCGATCTGATCGCGTTTGGTATCGAATACGGCCGCATCGGACTGTTGCTGTACGCGGAATTGAATCACGTAGGCACCGGGTGCAGCATAGGTCGGTGTTGCCATTGATCCCGAATTGGTTGACGGCACAACGACCTCAGCACAGATAAGCCGACTGCCGCCCGCAGAAATTGGCGTTGCGCCGGTCGATGTAATCGCCGCACCGGTTACGGTTGAACAATTACCTACACCACCGTCAAGCCTATATGAAACAGTCCAAGCCGTCGGGGGATTGGTCAAGCCCACGCCTGTTGGCACTGAAATGTAGGATGAACTCAGGTTGTAAATCTGCGCAACAGAGCTAGTGTTATTGACATAAAGCTGAAACCGGGTCGTGGTGGTCGCAGCAATCGCAGGCGTCACCGGGTTTGTCGTGATAACTGAAAGGTTGTCTGGTCCGAGACCTTGCGCAGCCATCGCTCCGCCAGCCACGGAAAGATTATTGGTCAGGTCAACGGTGCTCGCGGCAATCGTTGTCAATCTATTGGGGACAGTTTCAGTAATCATGTTGTTGAAGAACGAAGTCGCGCCAACAGTGATCTGGTAACCATTGCCGCCGTTGTTGCCAGGCACCGCAGTCATCGGCAGCGTCGCGGTGATCACCACGGGGTAACCACAACGCAGTGGCACCGAGGTACTAACAATATAAGGCGCTGGACACACACCACCACTTGGCACCGGAATAACACCAGTGTCTGGAGTGGAGTTGCCGTTGCTATCGAGCAAAGACGTCATGCCATTTGCTGACAGAATCTGAAATGTGGTGTTTGCTGGAAATGTACATTGACCGGCTGCCGCATTATTTGTCGGGCTACATGCCGAGCCATTGAGCGGCGTATTGAGGATCGAAACGTCAAAGCTATCCGAACCGTTACCGGTATTCCAGATGATGTCGGTCCACGTAATGGTTTGGGCGGGTGCCGCACTCGCCACCGTTACCGGTTCGTTATCCGTCAATCCAGTTGTTGTGGGTGAACCGTTGGCGACGACACCAGCAGTTTGCACAACGGAATATAGGACGCTGTTGGTATTTGCCGAAGGCACGTTGACGACCTGATTCATCATCGTCATGGTATTGAAAAATGTATACGTGTACTGGTAAGTCGCCGTATTGGTCGTCACAGGTTGCGTGGCGGGAATGGTCACAGCCAAGTTTGGTGCAATTGTCACCTGAAAAAACAGGTGGCCTGATGTTGATCCAGGTACTGTTGCTACGGTTCCTGAAATCGCACCGCTAACCGCCGTCAGCGGCGCGGAATAGGTGACACCGACCGGATCACCACCTGCAGCATCTGTCAATGCGGTCACGCCACTGCCACTCCAGCGTCCGGTACCAGGTACATACAGCCACCCGGACGGCAGCGCATCGGTGATCAGCAGGTTGTCGCCCTGCACAGTACCGCTGTTGACGTACTCAAGAATCACATAGAGCGGCCCCGCGTTTGGACTCGCACCCGACGCGACTGGCGTATATCCGGGAGGCGGAACGCTCGACAGTTTCTTTTGCACCGTGATCGACGCAACCGCGATCGTTGTCGTATCGGTCTGACTTTGGGTATTTGCTGTTGGTGCGTTGGTATCTGTTGCTGACACGATGATTGTGCCTTGCTGGCCAACCGCCGCCGCCACCGGCGTCGTGCCGCAGACAACAAAGTTAAACGATGAGCCAGATGCCAGGGGGCCGCTGGAATTGATTGCGGTACCGTTGTCAGGTGAGCCGTTTTGATCCGTATCGAGATAATAGACGAGACCGGTATGTGCAAACATGCCGCCGGTTGTAGGCGGGTTAAGTGCGTAAGTATCGGCACCGTTGCCTGTGTTGGTGATCGTATGCGGATAGCAGACTTGCTGGTTTGGCGACACCGATTTCATGCCCGCCTGGGTCAGAGTGAAACTTTTCACCTGAGAAACCGTCGTTTGAACCGTATTGGATGTCGATGTACGAGTCGTGGCCGTATTGTCGACGTAAGTTGCCGATGCCTGATTACCGATGACAGAGTTGGCTGGTGCCATTGCCGCATTCACAATCGGCGTGTACATCACCATTGCCCAAACCATCAAAAAGGCTACTGCAGCGAGAAGTATCGCTCTTGGATTGGCCTGCCGAACTGCGGTATTCAGGTTCTTCATAATGCTCCGAAGGTCTTGATCGTGCCAATTAAATTGCTTGGGTAGTTGTTGCGCGCTAGTTTCTAAGTCTGTAAGCCGGTCCGGTTTTAACATGTCGGTCAAATCATTTAACCGTGCCATTGGCAGCAATGGGCCCATTTTCGACTTTGAAACGGGCTGAAAACGACATGGGTTTATCCGGGGCAAGTTCACCGGGATACCACCGCAGGTAACGATATTCGCCAAGCGGCACGGGCTGCTCCACTTCAACGCCGTTGGCTTGTCTCACTTTGCGGATAAGCGGAATTTTCAAGAAATTTTTGCCATCGATGCTGGCCTTTGCAGTCGCCGGCTTGATGCTCGCCATGACCAATTCAGTGTTGGCTGGAATTGGCAGCGTTGCTTCCACACTCTTTAACGGGGCCTTGGATGTATTGGTGTAAGTCGCGATTTCTTCAAGAATGTCACCGGGCGTTGCAATTGCGGCACTCTGCACGACTTCACGACCGCTCTCCAAAACGATCTTCGACCGCACCAGTTTGACTTGCAACGGTTCGCTGGCCACTTTCTGCGCCGTCGCGTTGGTCAAGCCCGTCGCAGACATCATCCCTACAACTACGACTGATATGAATCGTTTGGTTACTTGCTGCATCTTCGCATTTCCAATTTCCGGTGGCTTTATGACAAGAACATTGTGGAAACCGGTGTTTCCTCCAATACAGCCACATTCTCTATAACACTGCACCCAATTAATAGCGAGAAAGTCACATATTCGTAAGAATTTACAAAGATTTGCAATCAATTTACAAATAATTTACAAGGACTTACGAGAGAATTGTCAGGGAATCCCCTAATATAACATGTGAACCGTAACGGGAATGTCGCCAATTGCTTGTTTTCCAACAAGCACTGGGCATTTACCCTCCAGCGCCATCTCCGTCCGCCGAGCCCATCAACCATACCGCCTTGCCAGCGCTGACGTCGTTGATAGCCGTCACATGTTTGACATGGCGTACCAATTCGTCGCCATCAGCGCGCACTACCCTGAGCGCTGCCGGGCGTTCCGCCATGACGACCTGAATTTGCGTTGCTCCACTCCCGGCATCGAGACCGATGGCCAGACTATCCTGCCCGCGCGTCATGGCGATATACACGTCGGACAGCAGTTCTGCATCCAGCAGCGCGCCATGGACGGTTCGCGCGCTGTTGTCCACCTGGTAGCGATCACATAGCGCGTCGAGATTGTTGCGTTTGCCGGGATGCAAATCCCTTGCCATCGCCAGCGTGTCGGTGATGGTGCAAATTTCAGTCACCGGAGCTTTCTTGAGTCGCCGCAGTTCGGCATTCAAAAAGCCCACATCGAACGGCGCGTTATGAATGATCAATTCGGCACCGGCGACGTAACTGAGAAATTGCTCAGCGATCTCCGCAAACTTAGGTTCGTGCGCCAGATCTTCAAGCGTGATGCCGTGCACTTCAGTCGCGCCCTTGTCGATATCGCGTTCGGGGTGGATACGTTTGTAAAAATTGTTCCGCGTCAGACGCCGGTTGACCATTTCCACACAGGCAATTTCGATGATGCGGTGACCAAGCGCCGGATCAAGTCCGGTGGTTTCTGTGTCCAGCACCACTTGCCGAGTCATACGCGGTCCTTGAGTGATTTTGCCAATACCGTCTCGACACCGCGATTGGCGAGCATATCCGCGCGTTCGTTTTCAGGATGCCCCGCGTGGCCCCTCACCCATCGCCATTCGATCTTGTGTCCGGCTGCCAACTGGTCAAGCGTTTGCCACAAATCAGCATTCTTGACCGGCTTCTTGTCGGCGGTCTTCCAGCCGTTGCGTTTCCAGCCGTGTATCCATTCGCTGATGCCCTTCTGCACGTACGACGAATCGGTGAATACAACGGCGTCGCACGACCGCGAAAGTACACGGAGCGCTTCGATTACGGCCGTCATCTCCATGCGATTGTTTGTCGTGTTGGCAACACCGCCGAACAACTCTTTTTCGGTTTCACCAAAGCGGAGAATGGCACCCCAGCCGCCGATGCCCGGATTGCCTTTGCAGGCTCCGTCCGTATAAATTTCAACCATGTTTATTTCACCACGCGCAGATGTGCAGATTGGTCTGCCGTGCGGGTCACGTCCGGCAACTGTAAGGTGGTGTGCGATTGCTTGTATCGTGCCGCAGTCGCGAATTTGCGTTCTTTCATTTTTTTGTCGCTCCATGCTGGCGCAATCAGCCGCATTCCTTTTACGCGCTTGATCGCCTCAAGCATATAGACGCCACCTGCGACACCCCACCAACGATCACCGGTTGGTTCCATAAACCGAAACCGTCGCTGCCATTTTTCGGTCTCACAAGGTGGGATATAGCAGGCAAGCTGCCCTGATGCTGGCTCCAACCCCAGCAGTTGCAGCCAGTCTTTAATCCGCACCAACGACACAAACTGCCCCTGCCACGGATAACCGTTGGAGGTCCACAGCTTGCGGGTGCCGAACAGACTCCAGGGATTGAATCCAAGAACCAGCACACGGCCTTCCGGCCTGAGGACGCGATCAATTTCACGCAACACTTCATGCGGGTTCTCGCTGAACTCCAACACATGCGGCACGACACATAAATCGATGCTCTGCGCATCGAATGGCAGCTCGTGGAACTGCGCCTGAACGTGGTTTGGTTGCAGCGCGATTTCCGGCGAAACCGTCACCTGATGCACGATGCGCGATGCACGCAACAGATCTATATTCGGCAAACCCAACTGGATCGCGTGGAAGCCGAATATGTCCGGCGTGACACTATCCAGCCAGGCGCGTTCGCGCTCGA
The DNA here is from genome assembly GCA_031401935.1 of Betaproteobacteria bacterium. Lineage (GTDB taxonomy): Bacteria > Pseudomonadota > Gammaproteobacteria > Burkholderiales > Usitatibacteraceae > UKL13-2. Next base: position 13,148 of record JANNRY010000168.1, read on the forward strand.
GCAGATATGCGCCAAGCGGCGATTGAAACCAGTCATGTAAACTTTCGTGAATCATATTTTCATTTTAACGGATTCTGCTTGATCTCCTCTGCTGCAATCACCGTTCATCCGGTCCCCGCATTCCAGGATAATTATCTCTGGGTTATTCACAACGATCGGCATGCCGCAGTCGTCGATCCCGGCGATGCAACACCCGTGCTCGCCTATCTGGAAACCAATCATCTTCAACTCGCCGCCATCATTTGCACCCACCACCACGGCGATCACGTTGGTGGTGTTGAGCAGTTGTTGGACAAGCTGCATCTGCGCGGCAAAATCCCGGTCTACGGTCCGGCCAGCGAGCGCATACCGGCGCGGTCACATGCGCTGCACGAAGGCGATCAAATTACGCTGCCACTGCTGAAACTCACGTTCGATGTGCTCGATGTTCCCGGCCACACCGCTGGCCATATCGCCTACGTTGGCCACGACATGCTGTTCTGTGGCGACACGCTGTTTGCCTGCGGCTGCGGGCGGCTGTTTGAAGGCACCGCTGAGCAGATGACTGCATCGCTTGGAAAATTGAAGTGCCTGCCTCCGCACACAAAAGTGTTTTGTGCGCACGAATACACGATGGCCAATATCAAGTTTGCCGAGGCCGTAGAACCTGAGAACGCGGACTTGAAACTTCGAAAGGCTTTTTGTGCCGCCAAACGGCATCGCAACCTGCCGACAGTCCCCTCCACCATCCATCTTGAGCTCGCCACCAACCCGTTTTTGCGATGGGATCAACCGGCGGTGCGGGCAGCAGCGGTCGCACGACTCAAACACCCCATCGGCCCAACCCCCTCGCCAGCGCTGGTGTTCGGCGCGATTCGTGAATGGAAGAATAATTTTTGATCATGCCTGAATCTTTCACTATCCGCCCCGCCACCGCAGCCGATGTGGCCACCATCCTCGATCTTATCCGCCAACTTTCAGTGTACGAAAAACTTGAGCATATGGTCACCGGCAACGAAGCGATGCTGCACGACGCGCTGTTTGGCAGCAAGCCATCATGCGAATGCGTGATCGCACTCGACCATGATGCGCCGATCGGTTTCGCGCTGTTTTTCACGACGTTCTCCACATTTCTCTGCAAACCCGGTTTGTATCTGGAGGACCTGTTCGTCATCCCGGCCGCGCGCGGGCATGGCTATGGCAAGGCATTGCTGAAACATCTGGCTGCGCTGGCCGTTGAACGCGACTGCGGTCGTTTCGAGTGGCGCGTACTCGACTGGAACACGCCCTCAATCGAGTTCTACAAATCGCTGGGCGCAACCGTGATGCCAGAATGGCATTTAGTGCGGATGACGGAAGCAGAATTCGCGGTGCTGGCGGATACGCGATGAAGGCAATATAAACTCTAGCACTGGCGCGGCTATACAGGCATTATTGTCCTACAACCATCGCCAGTGCTAGAGTTTCATTAGTTATCGCTGGTTTTGCGCGCTCACGGCAATGTCAATCCCGACCGCGCCTTCACGGCCGAAATATCAGACGCGCTAATCGCACCCGTCGCATTCACATCGAACTTGAAATTTAGCGCTGTCGCGGTCTGACCGGATCGCG
>JANNRY010000169.1:0-4651 GCA_031401935.1 Betaproteobacteria bacterium
ACTTTTGCCATTACGCTGGTCGATCAGCTCGATCTTTACGCCGCTATTGAGAAACGAAAGTTCGCGCAGGCGCTTGGCCAGAATTTCGAAGTGAAACTCAATATGGGTGAAGGTTTCTTTGGCGGCCATGAAGTGCACTTCCGTACCGCGCTTCTCGGTAGTGCCTGTGACTGCGAGAGGTGCCACACGATCACCGTGGCGAAATTCCATTTGATGTATTTTGCCGTCGCGCCAGATGCGCAGTTTCAGCCATTCCGAAAGAGCGTTCACAACGGATACACCTACACCGTGCAAGCCGCCGGAAACCTTGTACGAATTGGCATCAAATTTTCCGCCCGCATGCAGCTCGGTCATGACGATTTCTGCGGCTGAGCGTTTGAATTCGTCGTCTTCCTTGATTCCCGTTGGAATGCCACGACCGTTATCGGTGACGGAAATAGAGTTGTCGGTATGAATCGTTATTTTGATGTCGTCACAGTGCTTGGCCAGCGCTTCATCGATGGCGTTATCGACGACCTCGAACACCATGTGGTGCAGGCCCGAACCATCGGATGTATCGCCGATATACATACCTGGACGCTTGCGAACTGCTTCCAGCCCTTTCAGGATTTTGATGGAGTCGGAGTCGTATGCTGCTGGGTCTCTCGGTTTCGGTTCAGACATTTATTTGCGGTTGCCTTGTTTCGGTGAATTGGTGCACTGGACGTGGTGCTGGGTGCTTGTTTGCCGCTTGCTCATTAATTATTTTTTAGATTCTCATTGGCATCACGACGTATTTGAAGTCCTCGCCGCCTGGCTGCGTGATTAGCGCGCTCGACATATTGGCGTCGCCAAGCGAGACCAATACATTTTCATTGTGGAGATGATTCAGGACATCGAGTAAATATGCGATGTTGAATGCAATGTCCATCGCATCTCTGTCATAGGCGATTGGCAGATGCTCTTCCGCTTCTTCGTTCTCGTTGTTGCTGCAGATGATCGATAACGTGTCTTTGGTAAATACCAATCTCACGCCGCGGATTTTGTCGTTCGATAAAATCGATGCCCGCTGTAATGCACCCAAGAGCTCAACGCGATTTAGCGTGAGGTGGTTGGTGTACCCGGTGGGTATGACCTTGGTGTAGTCAGGAAATTTTCCTTCTACTATTTTGCTTACGATCTCGATGCCCGCAAAAGTGAATTTCACCTGATTCTGGTGCAACTTCAAATGGATTGGGTCGTCACTTTCATCGAGCAGCTTTATCAATTCGAGTACTGTTTTTCTAGGCAGTATGGCGTCAATTTTGCCCACGGGCTCTGGCAACTTATAGCTGGCCATAGACAAGCGGTGTCCGTCCGTCGCAACCAAACGTAGAATATTTCCGTCAGTGGAGAGCAGAACACCATTCAAATAGTACCTAATGTCCTGCACCGCCATGGCAAATTGCACGAGTCCGAGTACGCGCTTGAATTCCTTCTGTGGGAGATTGAATTCTGTTGCCGCATCTTTCGCTTCAGCTATCTTCGGGAAATCCGCAGCTGCCAGGGTCTGCAAAGCAAAGCGACTCTTTCCCGCTTTTACTGTAAGCCGGCTTTCTTTTATTTCCAATGCCGTATCTGCGTCCGGCTGCAAAGCTCGAAGAATGTCCTGCAACTTCTTCGCTCCAACGGTCATGCTGCCTGGCTTGTGCGCGGTTTCCAGTTTTGCACTCGCGCTGATCTGCACTTCGAGATCTGTCGCCAAAAAATTGACTGTGTGATCGGTGACTTCTACAAGCACATTTGAAAGAATCGGTAGCGTGTGACGGCGTTCGACAATTCCGGTGACGAATTGAAGTGGTCCAAGCAAAGTACTGTTCTTCGTTTTTATCGTAAACATGATAAATAAACCTAGTAGTAATAGATAAGGAAGGCTGGTTGTGTTTAAAAACTTGCTTATTGTTTATGGATTCAATTACTTAGATCAATGTTTAAGGTAAGTATAAAAATTGGGTTGACTGTGGAGAGATGTGGGTAAAAAGGTGAAAAAGATAGCAATCGCATTTTCCCGGTATTTATCCACATTTCATCCCTTTGTTATTGCCAAATCACACACGTGGTTGTTTATCGCTTTTCACTATCCGCGCAGAATTTGCGTCAATAACGAATGATCACGCGCAATCAGTTGGTCGGACTCAACCAACTCACGTACTCTACGGCACGCGTGTAAGACCGTCGTGTGATCGCGACCACCGAAAGCTTCCCCTATTTCCGGCAAAGACATTGCCGTCAACTCCTTTGCAAGCGCCATGGCTACCTGCCTCGGTCGAGCGAGTGAGCGCACCCGTTTTTTCGAATACATTTCTGAAACTTTTATTTTGTAGTAGTCAGCGACCGTCTTTTGAATGTTGTCGATTGATATCTGACGATTTAGCACGGCAAGGAGGTCTTTCAAGGCCTCTTTGGCCGCGGATACCGAGATAGGTACATTATTAAAGCGCGTATAAGCCAAAACGCGTTTCAATCCACCCTCTAACTCGCGAACGTTTGAGCGAATGTGCTTGGCAATAAAAAACGCGACTTCTTCAGCGAGCGGAATGCCCTCGCTTTCGGCTTTTTTGATGAGTATTGCTACGCGCATTTCAAGCTCCGGTGGCTCTACCGAAACGGTCAGCCCCCATCCAAAACGCGAAATAAGTCGGTCATCTATGTTGGCAATTTCTTTTGGGAAGCGATCGCTGGTGATGACAACTTGTTTACCACCTTCGATGAGCGCATTGAACGCATAGAAAAACTCTTCTTGCGTGCGCGATTTGCCACCAAAAAACTGAATATCGTCGATCAATAGCAAATCAAGTGTGTGGTATGAACGTTTGAAGGCGTCAAAAGCTTTGTGTTGATATGCCTGTACAACGTCTGTGACGAACCGTTCAGCGTGAATATAGCGAATATTGGCGTTAGGATTGTGTTCGAGCAACAGGTTCCCAATGGCTTGCACCAAATGTGTTTTACCCAAGCCGGTTGCGCCATATACAAACAAGGGATTGTAGGCTTGGCCAGGGTTTTGCCCCACTTGATGGGCGGCCGCGCGCGCCAACTGATTTGCTTTGCCACCGATAAAACTGGCGAAGGTAAAAGAGGGATTGAGGCGATGTCCCGGGGCGCGACCGCCTGCCGCGTTTGAGAGGGGAGGCGGTGTCACTAAAACATCACCAGCGTTTGCCGTTGCTAGTCCGGGATTGGCTTGCGTATCCAACGCCGAGGCGGACTCATCACCAAGGGGGCCGTTGGAAGATTGGCCTTCTAGCAGCGCTAGCTCAATGGAACATGGCCGAGCGAAATACTTCTCACCAGCTCGTTCAACGCGACTTACTATCCTGTCTTTTGCCCACTGAAGTACAAAGCGGTTCGGTGCCAAGAGGGTAAAGTTGTCGCCGTCCTGAAGGAAGCTGAGCGGCTTGATCCATGTGGTGAACTGGTGTTGGGAAAGCTCCTTTTTGAAGTCTTCGACGCAAGTGAGCCAAAACGGGTGCATAAAGGTTGTGGCCAATCAAAAGTGTGGGAGCGAGACTACGGCGAAGTTCGGTTGAGGTAGCAAAGCGACGCTGTCAATTGTTGCCGGCAAAACCTGGGAAGTCTGGGCGTCGATCATCGGCAGCACTGCGGAAATTTAGGCGGCACAGGGAGCTGAATTTTACTCTTTCCCCAACGACTTATCCACAATCCTGAGAAGGATCGCATGGTTGACGGCTAGCCTCTTGCGCAAAAAGCGTTCGGGCAAGCCAGCGAACGAAATGCACGAATCCTGATGTTGGCGCAAAGCCTCCAAGGCGTTGTTAACACCTTGACTAGGAACATAAAAAAACGCGATAATGCCGAGTTCTGTCTGCTAAACAGTTAGCGACAGCGGCAATACTTCCTAGCTAGTTTTAATCAGTCGAGAGCAATTATGAAACGTACTTATCAGCCTTCCGTTGCACGCCGCAAGAAAACGCACGGCTTCCGGGTCCGCATGAAAACAGTTGGCGGTCGAGGTGTGATTAATGCACGTCGCGCCAAAGGGCGCGCGCGCATCGCCGTCTAAGCCGCCGCAAGCTGCCAGAAATCTCGCTTTTGCCTCTACCCGCCACGGTGCAAGTCACCAAGCCCCACAGCAAAGTTGTCGCGTACTTTGGGGCGGATAGCCGCTTTCGCCGTGAGCATCGCCTGGCCAAGCATGATGTTTTAGGCTTGCTTCGTGATGGCGCTCGTCTTAGCAGGGCGGAGTTCGCCGTTAAACTGGATGAAAATAGCGGCTCTGGTGGGCGAATTGCGATAGCGGTACCGAAGCGGATACTCAAACGCGCAATCGACCGCAATATCGTCAAGCGATTGATTCGTGAAGAGTTTCGCCAAAATGCTTTGCGTGCGTTGCCAGTGGATCTGCTGGTGACGCTCCGTGCCACAGCAGGTGTCCGCCCCGGAGAACACGCGACGGGCAAAAGGCAGCGCAGACAGTTGCAATCGAGTTTGAGGCAGATATTTAGCGATGTCTCGCTTCGATTTGGCGGGTAGTTTGAATGTTAGTGTGATGAATATGCCACCCAAAAAATCAGTAGCCGCGAGTTTTCTTTTGTTTTCTATACGCGTATACCAATTTGTGTTTAGCCCACATTTCGGTACGCAATGCCGGTTTACGCCCACGTGCTCTCAC
>JANNRY010000170.1:0-1686 GCA_031401935.1 Betaproteobacteria bacterium
CGTGTTAAAATATTGCAATTGAGTTGCAAATAAGCACGCGACGACAGCGCGGTCAATAGTGGTGGCGTTGCGATTCAACCACCACCGGTCGCCAGCAACAACCAACTCGCCACATTCCTATCCCGAGCATCAATGACATTAACGTACATCATCGTGGCCTGCCTCGTGGGCAGCACAGTTTCAGCTTTGCTGGCAGGGCTGGTGGCGTGGCGCTTGCAGCCAAGGCTCATTCCGTTATTCGTAAGCTACGCTGTCGGCGCTCTGCTCGGTGTCGTATTTCTCGATTTACTCCCGCATATTTTTGAGCAGACCACGCGCTATCACGCCGCTGCCGGCTGGCTGCTTACGGGCATCCTCGCATTCTTCATACTCGAAAAACTGGTGCTGTGGCGGCACAACCACGACCACGCCGGTGCGGCGGAGGCGGCAATTGCGCATTCGCACGATCAAAAGCACGCCGGTCACAGCCATTCTGCAAATGAAACCGGGCGCACAACATCCGCGTGGATGATCATCATCGGCGATGGCTTTCATAACTTTACTGACGGTTTTGCGATTACCGCCGCGTTTATGGCCGACGTCAGGATTGGCGTGGTAACGTCAATCGCCATCATCGCGCACGAGTTGCCGCAGGAGCTCGGCGATTTTCTGGTGCTGATGCATTCTGGCTTCTCGCGGCGCCGGGCGCTATTCTGGAACGTGATGTCGAGCTTTGCGACATTGGTTGGCGCGCTGCTGGCCTACGTGATGCTGGTGTCACTTGCGGAATACGCGATCATGTTTCTTTGCTTTGCGGCGGCCAGCATGATCTATGTCGCGATCGCAGATTTGATTCCCGGCCTGCATAAGCGTTCGACCCTGGCCGATACGGTGCAGCAAATTTCATTGATCGGGGCGGGTGTCGGTTCCATCTGGGCGGTGCACTTGCTCGTCTGACGCTGGCGGCATCGCTGCGGATTGCCGTTTGGCCGCGCGATTTCGCAAGCGGGCACCTCCCAGCCAGAGAAGCAACATTGTCGGTGCGAGACCATAGAAAACGAAGGTCAGCACACCCGCTGTAATATTTTTTTCCGTGATGGCCATCATCAAGGTGACATACAGCCAGCCAATCGCCACGATATGCATTTGCAATTTCCCGTTTTTGCCGCCAGCATTTGCGGACGGCGATGCATCATTTCCGGTGCATTGCGTAAGGTATGCGCAGATGCGGGATAATTCACTCAGGCAACAAAAATGTTTAAAAATTCCACTGACCAAGCCGAGCGTAGCATGCCGCAATCCAAGTTCTCTTTTGAATCTGCCAGCAGCAATCCAATCGCACAAGACGCAAGCAGGGGATGGATGCAAAGTTTGGGCGCGATGCCCACACCGTCAAGCGTGAACGAGGGGTATCAAGCCTGGATGCAGGCGATGTCCCAGGAACCGGCGAAGCTGGCAGCGCTGCAGCAGCGATTTGTCGATGAGCAAAAACGACTTTTTGAGTTTTTTACACAATCGCAATCGCAATCGCAATCCCAAACGCAAACGCCGGTTGTCGCCGCACCAACACTCGCCAGCGCGCAAGACAAACGATTTGCCGGCGACGCCTGGCAATCGTCACCGCCGTTTCGCTATCTGGCCGAATCCTACCTCTCGACCTACCGTTTGTTACTGGGGAGCATTGAAAGTCTTGACGTTGCCAACACG
>JANNRY010000171.1:0-6438 GCA_031401935.1 Betaproteobacteria bacterium
GCTCGACCCCCACTGCGATGTGCTGCTGGTCGGCGATTCGTTGGGCATGGTCGTGTACGGGATGGAAAATTCACTCGCCGTCACGCTGGACATGATGATCAATCACGCCAAGGCCGTGATGCGCGGCTCCAGCCACTCAGCCGTCATTCTCGATATGCCGTTCGGCACCTATCAGGAATCGAAAGAACAGGCTTACCGTAATTGCGCACGCGCAACGGCCGAGAGCGGTGCGCAAGCGCTAAAGCTCGAAGGTGGCGAGGAATTGGTAGAGACAGTTGAGTTTCTGTCCGCGCGGGGCATTCAGGTGATGGCGCACATTGGCCTAATGCCGCAGCGGGTACATGAGATGGGTGGTTTCAAGGCGCAGGGCAAAGAGGCTGACGCGATATTGCGCTGGCCCGCGCTGGCCAAACGTTTCGAAGAAGCAGGGGCTTTTTCGGTGCTGATTGAGGGGACGGTGGAGCCGGTGGCGCGGGCGATTTCGGAATCGTTAATGGTGCCGACGATCGGGATTGGGGCATCGCCGGCTTGTGATGGGCAGGTGTTGGTGACGGAAGATATTCTTGGGCTGTTTCCGGATTTCACGCCCAAGTTTGCGAAGAGATACCGGGATATTGGGGCGATTGTTTCGGAGGCGGTGGCGGAATATGCAGGGGAGGTTAGGGGTGGGGGGTTTCCTTTGCTTGAGCATTGTTTTGGGGTGAAGAAGTAGGGGATCAGTATGGCGACAAATCTAGAAAATTTTGAAGCGTGGTACGCGCAGACGTTGGAGATGTTGTATCCAGTGCGGAGCGCCGGAATTCCTATTTTAATGATTGTCTTCCCGCTTCTTGAGCGACATCTGCGTCAGAGACTGAAGTTAGGGGATAAAAACTTGGATAATACTTTTTACGTCGAACTGACCAAGGTGTTTCCGGATCTTGCGAATATCGATAGGGCGAGGGAATTTTGGCAAGTCTTCCGCAACGGTATTCTTCACGAAGTGACCCTGTCGAAGCAGTCGAGGAGTGGCACTTCGATGCCCATCGGTTGGCTTAGCCAAGACTTTCCTGCAGCGATCGAATTCAATATTGCTGAGCGTCAGTTCATGGTTGATCCCGTGAAACTCGCGAAGCTGATAATTCAAGAGGTACGTCGCGATTTTGGGACTTTCGATAATGTTGCAACTTCGAGTGCAGCGCTACCACAAGTAATGAATTTCCCAAACGCCGATATCACGGGAACAGGCGTTGCCACTCATGCGCCAATCTATCTTGGTACGCGATCTGGTCCGTAAAACGAAGTTTGCATTAGCAGAGCAACCCGAGATCGGTATTGGCGACGAGCGATGCCGGGGGTAGCCCGGCGGCTACTCACTTTTCTTGCTTCGCCAAGAAAAGTAAGCAAAAGAAGGCGACCCGAGGTTCGTCGCCCTTCGGGTTCCCTGCGTTACTCGAAACGACAGGCCGCTGCGGAACTCGGGCTCGTGGGTGCATCGCGCAAACGGTTTTGTTCGGTGCTCGCCCTCAGACAGTCCTCGCGGAATGCCCCTGTCGCTTCTGCGTTACTCGGCGACTCTCATCGGGACCCGGTCAGCCCATGACATTCGTCGCGTTGGGTATTACTGCGTCGTCCCCATAGCCTTGGCCCTCGAAGCCGACGCTTCTCCCTCCCGCTTCGCCAACTCCTTATCCCAACTCTCACCCACCCACCCGGTCAACTCTTCGCTCACAATCTGCGTCAACGCCCCCACATACGCCTCAGTATCATTGGCCACTGGAATGTAATTAAACGTCTTCCCACCCGCATGGATAAAGGTCTCCTTCGCTTCCATCGCAATTTCTTCCAGCGTCTCCAGACAATCCGCCGCAAATCCCGGGCAAATGACGTCAATGCGTTGAGTTCCCGCTACGCCCAATTTTTCTAGCGTCTTGTCGGTATACGGCTGAAGCCACTCGGCTTTGCCAAAGCGCGACTGGAACGTCACCACGTAGTCGTCTTTTTTGACGCCCAATTCCTCAGCAATCATGCGCGCACTTTTGTGGCATTGGCAGTGATAGGGATCGCCCTTATCGAGATGAAATTTTGGCAGGCCGTGAAAGGTCATCAACAGTTTATCGGTGGCGAAATTCGGGCGACCGATTTTCATCCATTCATTGAGCACGTTTTTGGCAATGGCTTTGATGTAGGCGGGGTGATCGTGAAAGCTGCGTACGAACCGGATGCCGGGCACGTTGCGCATTTCGGCGAGCACGCGACCGAGTTCGTCCATCGTGGATGCCGTCGTGCTGGCCGCGTATTGCGGGTAGAGCGGCAGCAGGAGGATATTGTCGCAATTGGCGGCTTTCAATTTGTCGATTGCACTGGCAATCGATGGATTGCCGTAGCGCATCGCGTATTCGACTTTTAGCGGGCTTTCGATTTTTTCGCCCAGGAAGCCGCGTAGCATTTGCGTTTGACGGGAGGTATAAACCCGCAGCGGCGAACCTTCTTTCAGCCAGATGCTCGCGTATTTTTTTGCTGTTTTCGCGGGGCGAATATTGAGGATGATGCCGTTCAGAATCAACCACCAGATCGGTTTGGGGATTTCGACGACGCGCGTGTCGGAGAGAAACTGTTTCAGGTAGCGCCGCACCGCACTTGGCGTCGGTTCATCGGGTGTGCCGAGATTGACCAGCAACACGCCGGTGGAAAGCGGTGTGCCGTGCGTGAAGGGAGGTTCTTGTCTGTAGGCCATGAGAGGGGATAAAAGTGAAAATCAAGCACTGGTGAGGCTTTCAGGGTAAAAAAACGCCAGAAGCCGCACCAATGCTAGTGTTTATATAATTAATTTTGCGAAAGCGCGGAAGAGAGCAATTTCGCTGTTACATCGACAATCGGGATCACCCGTTCGTAGGCCATCCGTGTAGGGCCGATAACGCCGACCGTGCCGACGATCTGGCCATCGACTTCATAGGGCGCGGTGACCACGGAAAACTCGTCCAGTGCCACCAGCGTAGACTCACCGCCGATAAAAATTTTTACGCCTTCAGCGCGATTGCTCACATCAAGTAAATCCATCAATTGTGTTTTGTGATCGAACACGTTGAACAGCTTTCTGATGCTGGCCATGTTCATGGAAATATCATTCACGTCGAGCAGGTTCCGCTCACCCGAGAGCACTACGCCGGATGAGTCCGAGCCCTGACCGCGCGCTTCGACCATGGCTGACATCAGGGTGGAAATATCGCGGTGCAACTGCGATAGCTCGGTCTTCACTTTTTCACGTATTTGATCGAATTCGTAGCCTGCGTAATGCTGGTTGATGTAATTTGCCGCCTCGGTCAATTGTGATGGCGAATACGGTTTCTCGGTGACCAGTACGCGGTTTTGCACGTCGCCGTCTGTGGCAACGAGGATCAGTAGCACGCGTTTTTCCGAGAGCTGCATGAATTCCACGTGCTTTAGCCCGATGCCACGCCGCCGCGGTGTCACGACGATCCCGGCGAAATGGGTGAGGTCGGACAGCAATTGCGAGGCTGCCGCCACCACATGGCGCGGATCATCGGGGCGAATATTGTTTTCCAGATGCTGGCGTTCCAGATGTTCGAGTGGCTGGATGGTGAGGAGCGTATCGACGAACAGCCGATAGCCTTTTGGCGTCGGGATGCGCCCGGCAGAGGTGTGCGGGCTGGCGATATAGCCCATTTCCTCAAGGTCGGCCATCACGTTGCGTATCGACGCGGGTGAGAGCTCCATCCCTGAAAATTTCGATAATGCACGCGAGCCGACCGGCTGGCCGTCGGCGATGTAGCGTTCAACGAGGAATTTCAACAGGGTTTGGGCGCGTTCGGAAAGCATCGGCTAATTGTAGGCAAAACGAGGGCGGTTGTGTTAATCCTCGCGTAACAATCGCTGTTCGGTTTCTGCCACTGGCATTCCTGTGATTTAATCGGGAACGATGAAATCAACGTTCAAAACTGTCGCGATTGTCGGTAAGCCGGACGGCGTGGGTGTCGGCGAACCTGTGGATCAATTGATCAAGCTGTTGCAGGCGCGTGGCATCTCGGTACGCATCGATGCCCGGACGGCCGCGTTCGCGAGCGTCGCGCCGGACGCCGTCATGCCGCGCGAGCCGCTGACCAAATTGCTCAAGGGCGCTGATCTTGCGATTGCCGTCGGCGGCGATGGCACGCTGCTGTCGCTGGCGCGCTCTGTCGCCGCGCACCACGTGCCATTGGTGGGCGTGAATCTTGGCCATCTCGGGTTTCTCACCGATATTCCAGCCGAATCGCTAGTGCCGATGATGAATGCCTTGCTTGACGGTGAATACACCGAAGAGCAGCGTTTTCTGCTCGACGCCGACATCCGGCGCGGCGACAAATCGATTTTCAAAACGGTTGCGTTCAACGACGTCGTGTTCAGCCGTGGCGCGATGGGTACGATGATTGAATTCGCGGTTGAGGTAAACGGCGAATTTATTTATTCGCTGCGCGCTGACGGCATTATCGTCAGCACGCCCACCGGGTCCACTGCATATGCTTTATCCAGCGGAGGGCCGATTCTGCAACCGGGGCTGCCCGCGATTTCGCTGGTGCCGATTTCGCCGCACACGTTATCCAATCGGCCCATCGCGATTTCCAACGAATCCGAGGTGCGCATACGCCTCATCCGCGGCGACAATGCACGCGTGAATTTTGATGTGCAGGCGTTTTTTGATCCTGAACCGGATGACGTGGTGATCGTGAAAGCCCATAAAAACCGGCTCAAGCTATTCCATCCTGTAGGCTACAGCTATTTTTCGATGCTGCGATCCAAGCTGCACTGGAACGAACGGAATTCCTGAATGCTGCGCTCGTTGGTCATCCGCGATTTCGTGATTGTCGATACGCTGGAGCTTGATTTTGAATCGGGCTTCACGGCACTCACGGGTGAAACCGGCGCAGGCAAATCGATCATGATCGATGCGTTGTCGCTGGCACTCGGTGGCCGTGCTGAAGCCAATGTGGTGCGCGTGGGTAAAGCGCGTGCCGAGATCGCTGCTGAGTTCGATCTTTCGCAAATCAAGGATGCGCGCAATTGGCTGCGCGATAACGAACTCGCGGACGACGATAAAAACATGTTGCTGTTTCGGCGCGTGCTCGATGCCGGTGGACGTTCGAAAGCGTTTATCAACGGCACCTCCGTCACGCTCACGCAAATGCGCGATCTGGCCGAGCGCCTGATGGACGTGCATGGCCAGCATGAACACCAGACGCTATTGAAACGTGATGCGCAACTAAGTTTGCTCGATGGTTTCGCCGACAACGAAGCATTGCTGATCGACGTCAAAACCAAACACGCGGCGTGGTCGCAACTGCGCTCGACCCGCGCAGCGCGCGAGGCCAATGAAATCGCCATCGCGCGTGAATTTGAAGAGCTGAGTTATCAAATTGGCGAATTGGAAGCGCTAAAATTTTCTGTCGCACGCTGGGAAGAAACGCTGAATGAGCAACGCAGGCTCGCCAACGCCGCCGGATTAATCGAATCCGCGCAATCGGCAATCGACAGCCTTGACGATGATGAAGGGGCGGTCCTGTCGCGGATTGACGAAGTCGCGTCGCGGCTTTCGCGCGATGCAGAAACCGATCCTGCACTCAAGGAATCTGTGGCGCTGGTCGATTCAGCGAGTGTGGAACTGCGCGAGGCGGTTTCCAATTTGCGCCATTATCTGCGGACACTCGATGTCGATCCGGCGAGGTTGACGGAGATTGATCGCGAGATGGCCGACGTGCAAGAGATCGCCCGTAAATTTCGCATCGAGCCCAAACGCATTCCCGACATCCTCCAGCAAAAACGCGACCGCATGAGTGCGCTGGGTGGTGGGCAATCGCTCGATGAGTTGATCGCGGCCGAACAAGCCGCCAGCGCGACGTTTATGGACGCGGCGAAAAAGCTCACCAAATCGCGCCAGCTTGCCGCAAAGAAATTCGCCGCCAATGTCACCAAGTCATTGCAGGAACTCGCCATGCCTGGCGGCAAATTCGCGGTGGAGTTCACCCCACGGGAGCCATCGGCCTCGGGTCTCGAAGGCTGCGAATTTCAGGTCGCGGCCCACGAAGGGCAAACATTAGGCCCGCTGGCAAAAATTGCATCAGGCGGCGAATTGTCGCGTGTGAGTCTGGCAATTCAGATGCTAGCCTCTGCTAAAGCGAGTGTGGCGACGATGATTTTCGATGAGGTGGACGCAGGCATCGGCGGGCGCGTGGCTGAAGTGGTGGGGCGTTTGCTGCGTTCGCTCGGCACGCAGCATCAGGTGTTGGCGGTCACGCATCTGCCGCAGGTGGCTGCGTGTGCGGAGCATCAGTTTCAGGTCGCCAAAACCGCCATCGACGGTGTTGCCACCACCTCCATCACGCGCCTCACCGACAAGACCCGCGTCGAGGAAATCGCCCGCATGCTTGGCGGCATCAAGATCACCGACGCAACACGCAAACATGC